>NZ_JBNHFD010000001.1:0-191898 GCF_059089865.1 Arthrobacter sp. Y3221157 | reverse complement strand
CCGAACACGACCCCTACGAAGCCGGCCTCGGCTTCGCCGTCAAAATGACCAAAGACAACTTCGTCGGCAAAGCCGCCCTCGAAGGCCGCACCGAGGAGAACTCCGCACGCCGCCTGCGCTGCCTCACCATCAACGACGGCCGCTCCATCGTCCTGGGCAAAGAACCCGTGTTCTACAAAGACCAGCCCCTCGGCTACGTCACCAGCGCCGCCTACGGCTACACCGTCCAAAAACCCATCGCCTACGCCTACCTCCCCAACGAAGTCTCCATCGGCGACTCCGTCGAAATCGAATACTTCGGCCGCCGCATCCCCGCCACCATCACCCAAGACCCCCTCTACGACCCCACCATGACCAGGCTCCGGGGCTAAGCCATGACCGGAACGGAAACGGCCGGGACCGCAACCATCGGCTCGGAGACCATCAGCAGCTACCTCACGCGGCTGGCTTCACGCCAGCCCACCCCGGGCGGCGGCGCGGCAGCCGCGCTGCACGCCGCCCAGGGCGCTGCCCTTGTGGCAATGGTGGCCCGCTACTCCACCGGCGCGAAATATGAGCAGCACGCGGCCCTGGTGCAGCGCGTCACGGAAGCCGCCGAGGGTCTGGTGCTCGAAGCACTGGGCCTGGCGGATGCAGATGAAGCTGCCTTCCAGGGAGTCATCGATGCCTACAAGCTCCCCTCGGAATCAGCGGAGCTCAAGGCGGCCCGTGCCGCCACCATCCAGGACGCCCTCGTCCAGGCAGCCAGGACACCGGCAAACCTTATCGGTGTTGCTGGGTCCGTGGTGGAGCTCGCAACCGAGCTGTTCGACGTGGCCAATCCCAACGTGATCAGCGATGTTGCCGCCGCCGCCGATGCCGCCCGTGCGGCGGCAACCACCGCACGGGTCAATATCGACATCAATGTGGTGGCCGTCAAGGACCCCGGTGCGCGTGCACAGCTCGCCCAGGAAACGGACGGCCTCGAGGACAAAGTGGTGCTCGCCGCCGACTCCCTCGTAGCCCGCGTACGTGAAAGGATCCTCCATTGACTACTGCCACCCTGTCCGGCAAGGAGCTTGCCGGGATCATCGGGCAACGGGTCCAGCAGGACATCAAGTCCCTGGAGCACGACGGCGTCCGTCCTGTCCTGGCCGTTGTCATGGCCACCGACGACGAGTCGACCAAGTGGTACGTCCGTTCGATTGAGCGGGCAGCCGAACGTGCTGGAATTGGCTGCCGGATCATCGACCTCGGGCACGACGCCACCGAACAGGTCCTGGCCAGTGTCCTGCGGGACCTGAGCGCTGAACCGTCGGTGAACGGCATCATCCTGCAGACGCCGCTGCCGGATGGCGTGCGCACGGATTCCCTCGTGGGACTCATCGCGCCCGAAAAGGACATCGACGGCGCGAACCCGCTCAGCCTGGGGCGCCTGGCGGTGGGCCAGCCGGCCTTCGCACCCGCCACCGCGCGGTCCGTCGTCGAAATCCTTGACCACTATGCAATCCCGGTGGCAGGCCGGAACGTGGTGATTGTAGGCCGCTCTGCCGTGGTGGGGAAGCCGCTCTCCCTCCTCCTGCTGGCACGTGACGCCGCCATCACGGTCTGCCACTCCAGGTCCGGACCGCTTGCGAAGTACACCAAGGAGGCGGACGTGGTGGTGGTCGCGGCAGGGCGGACTGGCCTGCTGACCGGCAGCCAGGTCTCCCCCGGGACCGTAGTGGTCGACGTCGGCACGAACGTTCTTCCCGACGGTTCCCTGGTGGGCGACGTTGATGCGGCAAGTGTCAGCGGCGTAGCTGCCGCCCTCACCCCCGTCCCGGGCGGGGTGGGTTCGGTCACCACGGCGCTGCTGCTCCTCCACACGGTGGAGGCGGCGCGGCAACAGTCGCCGGCTCTCGTCCTTGAAGCTGCGGGCTAGGGCAGCCGCGGAAGGAACGACGGGCAGTTAAACGCAATCAACACGGGCCTGATGGTCCCGTTATCCGTAACTGGTGCTTCGGTGGGCCTAAAACCTGGGGAGGTATTCCTCATCGAAGCACCGTTTTCGGATAACGGGGCCATTGCCGTACCCCGGCCGGTTCCGCCATCCATCCGAAAGGGAAGGAGCAACGATGCTCACCTCTGAAACTGAGGCCGGTCCGCCGGCCGCCCACGCACAGCCCTGCCATGCGGCCCCCTCCTGGGCCGAGGCCCGGCAGCTGGCGTACGAGTGTGCCCGGCCGCTTCCGCCCGTTTGGGTTCCGCTGGCGGACGCTGACAGACGGGTCCTGCACCGCGATGTCACGGCGTTGCAGGATCTGCCGCATTACGCGTCCTCGGCCATGGATGGCTGGGCCGTCAACGGAACAGGCCCCTGGCTGCTTCCCAATCCGGAGCAGCCGCCGGCGTACCCGCGCCTCGCAGCGCAGGGCCGCCTGGCAGCCAACCATGCCAGAGTCATTGCCACCGGCGGCCTGGTCCCTGCCGGTGCCCAGGCCATCCTGCGCAAGGAGAGCGGCGAGGTGGTACAAGGGCCGAATGGCAGCCCGGCCCTTACCGTCCGGCCCGGCGCCCGGCCGGATGAACCGCGCCGCGGACAACACATCCGTCCTGCAGGCGAGGAGGCCCTGGCCGGCGATGTGCTGCTGCCCGCCGGCACCGTCATTAACCCGGCACGCATCGCCCTGGCCGCTGTGGCGGGGCATGATGAAGTCCAGGTCCGCGCCCTGCCTTCGGTGGCCGTCGTGCTTACCGGTTCCGAGGTGGTGACGCGGGGAGTCCCCGTGGCGGGAGAGGTCAGGGATACCTTCGGGCCGCAGCTGGGCACAGTCCTTTCGCAGCTGGGCGGCATTGCCGGCAGTCCCGTAAGGATCGGCGATTCCTTTGACGAGTGGCTGTCCGCCCTCGACACCGCCAGTGTGCCTGACGGAGGGCAGGCCGATGTCATCATCACCACAGGCGGGACCGGACGGTCCGGTACAGACCATTTCCGTGCCGCCATTGGCTGCCTGGGCGGCCGCATCCTGCTCGACGGCATCGCCATGCGCCCCGGCCACCCTGCCGTCCTGGCCGAACTCCCGGACGGGCGGTTTGTGGCCGGGCTGCCGGGTAATCCCCTGGCGGCCATGATGGCGCTCCTGACCGTGGGGGCGCCGCTGCTCGCCGCACTGGCGGGCCGCCCGCTGCCCGCCGCGACGGACGTGCTGTCCGGCAGCGACATGGCACCGGACCCCGGCCGGACCCGCCTGGTCCCCTGCAGGTTCCTGTCGGGGCTGGCGTTTCCTGTCCAGCACACGGGCCCGGGCATGATGCGGGGGCTCGCCTGGGCGGACGGGGTCATGGTGGTGCCGCCGGACGGCGTGGACTCGGGGCAGCCCGTCCCGGTACTTCCGCTTCCCTGGACCCCCGCCCCGGCCCTGCTTACCGGCACGAACCCCCAAGGATTGAGCACGCCATGACCCGCATGACCCAGCGCCGCAAAATCCACCGCTTCCATCTGGACGGGTCAGACACCGAGTACCCGGTGCGGCACAAGGAAGATGTCCTGGCCGCCGAGGAACCGCTTGAGATCCGCCTCAACGGCCGCTCCTTCGCCGTCACCATGCGCACGCCGGGAGACGATTTCGACCTGGTGGCGGGCTTCCTCGTCTCGGAAGGCGTCATCCGGCGCCAGGCGGACCTGGTCTCACTGCGGTTCTGCGCAGGCAGGAACGGGGAAACCCAGACTTTCAATGTGGTGGATACCCAGCTGGCGCCGGACGTACCAATGCCGGACACCATGCGGCACGTGTACACCTCAAGCTCGTGCGGCATCTGCGGGACGGAGTCAATCGACGCAGTCCGCAAGGCTATCCATTTCCACCCGGAACAGGACGGCCTGCAGGTCCCTGTCGACGTCCTGGCGGGCCTGCCGGACAGGCTGCGGGCAGCGCAGGCCGTGTTCGACAAGACCGGCGGCGTCCATGCTGCCGGCCTGTTCAGGGTTGACGCGCGGGACGCGGAGCTGCTGTGCCTCCGCGAGGACGTTGGCCGCCACAACGCCGTGGACAAGGTGGTGGGCTGGGCCCTCCGGCAGGGGCAGCTGCCGCTCCGCGGCACCGTGCTGCAGGTCTCCGGGCGCGCATCCTTCGAGCTCGTTCAAAAGGCCGCACTGGCGGGGATTCCGGTCCTGTCCGCGGTCAGCGCACCCTCCAGCCTGGCGGCAGACCTGGCTGCCGAAACGGGCGTGACGCTTGTCGGCTTCAGCAGGGGCCACAGCTTCAACGTCTACGCCGGCCGGGAACGGGTGGGACGGCCAGCGACGGCGGTGCGGCAGGAAAGCATTGCCTAGAGCAGCCTGCCGTACTGGGGTGCTTGTAGCTGCATGCGCAACGCGCATCGCGATAGGCAACAGTGTGACTCACGCCACGGCAACTGTCAAGAGAGCCTCGTCACGAGATGAAATACCTTGACTTTGAATGTGGCGTGATTCACTCTGTTGCTTAGCGCGAGTTCTGTTGACTCCTGCGGAACACCTCCCCAAAGGGCTACCAGCCCGAATGCGACCACGTTTCTCAACCTAAGAGGTGCATCATGCACAAGGCCTGCCCCCCAAGCCTTCCCACGGGACTCTCCGGCTTGATACTCCACGCCAAATCGCACACCCATGACTCGCCGAGCAAAGGACCCGCTCATGGCCATCAACAGTGAAACAAAATCTCCCCACCCCGAGAAACCGGCAGCAGGCACAGACCCGCTGACCGATCCCGCCCTTCCGGACTCCGCCACGGCGGCCCCCATAGACCCCGCCGAGGCCGAAACTACCCTCCCCCAGGAGAACGAGGAGTACGAGCAAATCCTCGAGGAACTGCGCCAGAGCAAAACCGAGCAGGCTGTCTCCCAGCGCCGCAACCGCAAGCTCGTCCTGGACAAGGTCACCTTCGGGATCACGGGCGCCGCCGCAGTCGCCTTCGTGATCTGGGGTTTCACGGGTCGGGACAGCCTGTCTACTACGTCCACGGCCGCACTGAACTGGGTCATGGAGTACACGGGCTGGCTCTTCATGCTCCTGGCTTCGCTGTTCGTGATCTTCGTCCTGTGGCTGGCGCTGGGCAAGTTCGGCAACATCCCGCTGGGCAAGGACGGTGAGAAGCCGGAGTTCCGCACGATTTCCTGGATCTCCATGATGTTCGCTGCCGGCACGGGCATCGGCCTGATGTTCTACGGTGTGGCCGAACCGCTCTACCACTACATCTCGCCCCCGCCAGGCAGCGTGGACGGCCAGACCCCCGAAGCAATCCAGACAGCCATGGCGACTTCCATCTTCCACTGGACCCTGCATCCCTGGTCCATGTACGCGGTGGTCGGCATCGCTCTCGCCTACGGCACCTACCGACTTGGCCGCCGCCAGCTCATCTCCGCGGCCTTCACCTCGCTCTTCGGCGTGCGCGCCGTCGAGGGCCCCATCGGCAAGTTCATCAACATCCTGGCCATCTTCGCCACCCTCTTCGGCACCGCCGCGTCCCTGGGCCTGGGCGCGCTGCAGATCGGCAGTGGACTCACGTCCAACGGCTGGGCCGGCGAGATCGGCACCCCCATCCTTGTGGTGATCGTGGCCATCCTGACCTTCTGCTTCGTGGCCTCCGCCGTCTCCGGCGTCAGCCGCGGCATCCAGTGGCTCTCCAACATCAACATGGTCCTGGCCGTCACCCTGGCACTCATCGTGTTCGTCGCCGGCCCCACGCTGTTCATCCTTAACCTCATCCCGTCCGCCGTCGGCGACTACGTCCGCGACCTGGCCGAGATGTCGTCCCGCACCGAGGCCGTCGGCGACGAAGCCCTGCGCACCTGGATGTCCGGCTGGACCATCTTCTACTGGGCATGGTGGATCTCCTGGACGCCCTTCGTGGGCCTGTTCGTCGCCCGGATCAGCCGCGGCCGCACCATCCGCCAGTTCGTCACCGGCGTGATCCTGGTCCCGAGTGTCGTCAGCATCGCCTGGTTCGGGATCTTTGGTGGGACGGCCATCAACCTCCAGCAAGTAGCAGCCGCGTCCGGCAACCCGGACGGTGGCGTTGCGAAGCTCGTCGACGGCGCACTCGCCGTCGATTTCAACGGCAGCTTGTTCGAACTGATTAAGCACCTGCCCCTGCCGGTCTGGGTCATCACGGCCGTCATCGCGCTGGCCATGCTGCTGATCACGATCTTCTTCGTCACGAGCGGGGACTCCGCCTCCCTCGTGATGGGTTCGCTCAGCTCCAATGGCTCGACCGAGCCCAACCGCGGCGTCATCGTTTTCTGGGGAACGCTGACCGGGGCGGTGGCTGCGGTCATGCTGCTGGCGGGCGGTGACGAGCCCGCCGAGGCCTTGTCCGGCCTGCAACGGATTACCATCGTGGCGGCCCTGCCGTTCATCATCGTCATGCTGCTGCTGTGCTTCGCCCTGGCCAAGGACCTGCGCCGGGATCCCCTCGCCCTGCGCCGCCGACTGGCGACGTCAGTGGTGGAGCGGGCCATCCGCACCGGTGTGGAGCAGCACGGCGGCGCCCAGTTCGAGCTCGTGACCAAACACGATTGCGGCGAAACATGCCCCGACCCTGAAGCCTGCCCGGGCGGCAGCTCCGTGGTGGACAACGCAAAGAAATAGCCGATCGACTCCGGCCCCGGTGGACACCACCGGGGCCGGAGTCTTTTAACTCTTTATTGCTGGGGCTTATTGCTGGACGGCGACTCTTACTGGGTCCTGACCGTGACCTGGTTCGCTGGCCTGGTTCGCCCTGCTGATCTACGCCGATTCCCGGTTCAGCACCACGTCGTAGGCCTCCACCCGCCGGTCCGTCACCGTCGTGGGTGACTCCAGGTGGACTGCCCCCGACGGCAAAATGCCGGCCCCGCCGAACCGCTCCATGACCTGCCACTGGGCCAGGACGTCCTCCCCCGCGTGGTCAACCGGCAGGTCCGTCCAGAACGTGAACCCGCCGGCGTCGTTCAGTGCTTCCCGCCGGTAGAGCACACAGCCACCCAGCCATGCCACCCGGTACGGCACCCACTGGCCGGGCTCCAGGGACAGCTCGGCACTCAGGTGGCTGAGGTTGGCTGCGCTGTGGAGCGGCCAACGCTCGAAGCCGGGGGCGCCGGGGCGGATGCGCTCCGCACTAACCTGCCCCTCCCAGGCTTCGAAATTGGCGGTTTGGTCAGGGCGCCTGTCATCCAGGTAGGACAGCCCCTGGGGCGCCATTCCCACAAAGCCGCACGCGAGCTCATCCAGCGCCGTGCTCAGCCGCTCCAGGGCACCCGGTTCCAGCCACACGTCGTCGTCAAGGAAGAGGCACTGGTCCGCCTTGGACTGCTCCAGCAGGAACTGGCGGTGTTCGGCCAGCCCGCGCCGCGGCAGGTGGCGGAGCAGCGTGACCGGCCTCCCCTGCGCCTCCAGGACCCGGACCATGGCGGCAGCGGCGGGATGCTCCCATCCCGGGTCCCCGGTGGACTGGTCGCTGATGACGACGGCGAACGCGGGGTCAGCCTGTCCGGCGAGCCCGGCGAGGGTGACAGCGAGCTCAGCCGGGCGGTTGCAGGTTGGCACCAGTACGTCGACGGGTACCTGGCCGGGCAGGCCTGCCGGGCGTGCCCACTGTTCTGACGATCTCCTGCTCACAGTTCCTCCTGGTGCCGGCGGTCGGTGCCGGCAACTGGTGAATGGGTTCCGAATGTTCTTACCCAGACCGCGGGCATGTATGCCGGCGGCACGGCAAAGGCCCCCGTCCCCGCATCTCGAAGCCTCGAGGAACGGGAACGGGGGCCCTTTGCCTGTGGGCTGTTTTCGCCCAGGCCGCGTTCACACAGGATCAGCCGGCGTCGAAGCTCTCGCCGCCATCGTCCTTGGGAGATTTCTCCTGCGGAAGGTCGTTGCCGCTGCCGTCCGGGATGCCGGCCGCTTCCTGGCCGGACTCCGAAGAGACGGGCGCAGAGCCCTGCGAATCATCGTTGGACTCGTCGATCTCCGCGGCGCTGGAGGGCAGGTCCATGTCGTGCGGAACAGGCTCCGTTCCGGCCCCGCCCTGCGGCTCGTTGGTGTCGGCGCTGCCTGCTGCCTGGCTGCCGGCGGGTGCGCCGCCTGCGCCCTGGCTTCCGCCCATTTCCTGCTCGGCGGTCGGGGTTCCGTATCCGCCAGGATCCGACTCGGGCCGGGCCTGCTGGTTTTCCGTCATGGTTCCTCCTGTTGGGGTTGCGGTTTGAAAGGGTCTTGGGGCCTGGCTCCCGGCGTCTGCTCAGAGTCCCTTGCCGCCGGTCACCGGAAGTACGGCTCCTGAAATGTAGGATCCGTCCTCGGAGGCCAGCAGCACGTAGGATGCCGCCAACTCGGCGGGCTGGCCCGCACGTTCCAGGGGCGTGTCCTGGCCGAACTTGGGAAGCTTGTCAGGCCATTCGGTGGCGGGAATCAGCGGCGTCCAGATGGGGCCGGGGGCCACCGCGTTGACCCGGATGCCCTTGGGGCCAAGTTCCTGCGCCAGGGCCTTCGTGAACGCCACCTGCGCCGCCTTGGTCATGGCGTAGTCGATCAGGCCGGGCGAGGGGTTGAATGCCTGGATCGATGCGGTGGTGATAATGGAGGCTCCGGCTTTCAGGTGGGGCACGGCCGCCCGGGCACTCCACAGCAGGGAGTAGAGGTTGGTCTTGAAGACCCGGTCGAATTCCTCCGTGGGCAGGGTCTCAAGGCTTTCGCGGTTCTTCTGGTAGGCCGCGTTCAGCACCACAATGTCCAGGCGTCCGAACTCGGACGCCGTTTCCTCCACGATCCGGGTGCTGAACTCTTCCTCCCGCCCGTCACCGGCAAACAGGAGGGCGCGCCGGCCCGCCTTCCGGATCCAGTCGGCGGTGTCCTGGGCATCGTCCTCCTCCTCGGGCAGGTAGGAGATAGCGACGTCGGCCCCCTCGCGGGCGAACGCGATGGCCGCTGCCTTGCCGATCCCGGAATCGCCGCCAGTGATGAGTGCGGCCTTTCCCTCCAGCTTTCCATGCCCCTCATAGCTGAGCTCGCCGTGGTCCGGCTTGGGGTCCATGGGCGCCGTGAGGCCGGGCTGCTTTTGTTCCTGCTCCGGGAACGGGCCCGCGTGGTAGCCGCCCCGGGGGTCCTTTGGCTGGTCTGTCTGCTTGTCACTGCCGCTCATAGTCCGCTCCCTGTTTCGGTTCCGCTGTGCCGGTCTCGAAAGGCCCTGCCGGGGCACCGGCCATTCGAAGCTATCCCGGCCGGAGGAACAAGTCCACCGATTGGTAGGAATAATCAGTAAACTTATCAAATGATGGTCGGGACGCAATGCTTGCCTTGTTTCTGGGTATCTGGGGAGTAGAAAGGGACCAAGGCCTGGCTGTCGCAGGAAGGAGAGGCAATGTCAGAGGTGGAGGATTACACCGGCAGAACGGGGCGGAACGAGACCCGCGAGGAACAACTGGACCGAAACTGGGCGGAGCTCCTGCAGGAACTCCGCGTGCTGCAGACCGGCGTCCAGATCCTGGCAGGTTTCCTGCTCACCCTCCCATTCCAGGAGCGGTTTGAGGGCCTGGACGATTTCCAGGTGAACCTGTACCTGGTCAACGTGGTAATTGCAGCCTTGACCACGGCATTCATCCTCCTCCCTGTCAGCGTCCACCGGCGCCTCTTCCGCAAGCGGCTCAAGGAAACCCTCGTCTCAAGCGCGGACACCATCACCAAGATCGCCCTGGGCGGCGTTGCCCTCCTCAGCGCCGGGACGGCGGCGCTGGTCTTCGACGTAACGCTGAACCGGTCCGCCGGCTTCACCGCAGGAGGCGCGCTGCTGGGCGTACTGCTGGTCCTGCTGGTCTATGTCCCCCTGCACCTGAACAGGCGCGCCGCGGCGAACGGCAAAACCGCTACCGGAAGAAGCAGCGATGTCGAAATGGGCTAAAGAGCACGGGCTGCTGGAGACCAGGGAGGCAGCCATCAAGAAGGCAACGCCGTGGCCGGTCAAGCGCGGCGGCGCGGCGCTCAAGCTCTATAAGCATTCGCTGTCCATCTGCTGAACCACACTACGAGACCGGCGCCTGAGCCGGCTCGATAACGAGAGGAATCCATGCGAACCATTGCGAAAACCATTCTCCTTGCCCTGCTGCTCCTGGTTGTCCCGGCCCTGCCGGCCGGCGCGTCCCCGGCAGCAGCGCCCGCCAGCCAGGACAGCGTCATCCACGCAGGCACGGAGTTCTCCGGAGGGGTGTTGGCGCCGGCCGGCAACACCCCCACGCCGTCCCCCGGCGACACCGCCTCCAGCGGCCCGGCCAACCCCGGAACCGGCGAGTCCGCGCAGAATGAGGCCACCCGGCTGGACTGGGCGCCGTGGGTGATTGGCGCCATTGCTGTAGTTGTCCTGATCCTGATCCTGATCTGGCGCCGCCGCCGCAACACCACCATCGTCGGCTGATGGGCGCGATCCAGGCGCATTTGCTTGGGGGGAGCTCCATGATCAGGCCCAACGTGGCGGACGGGATCCACCTCATCACGCAGGCCCACGTCAACTGCTATGTCATCGAGGATGACGACGGGTTGACCCTGCTGGACGCCGGCCTGCCGGCCATGTGGTCCATGCTGCTGCAGCTGCTCGAGGACCGGGGCCGGCGCCCGGAGGACATCAAGGCCCTGGTGCTGACGCATGGCCACTTCGACCATGTGGGGTTCGCGGTTCGGGCGCAGCAGGAGTGGGACGTCCCGGTGCTGGTCCATCCCGGCGACTCGCACCTGGCGGCCCACCCCTACCGGTACAAGCCCCAGCGCAACAGGTTCCTCTACCCCTTCGCCCATCCCCGGTCCCTGCCGCTCCTGGGAAGCATGGCGGCAGCCGGGGCCCTGAAGGTCAAGGGTGTGTCCAGCACCCGCCCGCTGCGCACCGGCGATGCGCTGGACGTCCCGGGCCGGCCCATGGCGGTGCACACTCCTGGCCACACGGACGGGCACTGCATTCTGTCCCTGCCCGGCCGGAATGCTGTCTTCAGCGGCGACGCCCTGGTGACCCTGGACCCTTACACCGGCAACCGGGGGCCGCAGATTGTGGCCTCGGCAGCGACCAAGGACACCACGCAGGCACTCTCATCGCTGCATGCAGTGGCGGCTACCGGCGTCGACACTGTGCTCCCGGGCCACGGGGAGCCCTGGACCGGGGGTGCCGGGGCGGCCGTTGACCACGCGCTGCGGGTGGGGGCGCACTGAAGCAGCCCAAGCCCCGGCCGGGCAACTGCGGAACTTAGGCTCCTTCGAGCACCTGGCTTGTTGCCCAGGCCAGGTATTTTCCGGCATTGGCGACGGCGTCTGCCGGGCTGGAGGCCACGTCCAGCAACTGCGCCGCGGCCACCACGCCGTGCCCGGCAAGGTCCTCGAGGGTCACCAGGATCCGGCCCGCCACGACGATCACCGGAATGCCCTTCTCCCGAGCCGCGTCGGCGAGCGCGATGGGAGCCTTGCCCGTGAGGGACTGCGAATCCATAGACCCTTCGCCGGTGATCACCAGGTCGGCGCCGGACAGCTGGTCGGCCAGTCCGGTGAGTCCGGCCACCAGCGCGAAGCCACCCTCCAGCGCGGCACCGGTGAAGGCAAGGAACGACGCCGGGAACCCGCCCGCCGCGCCCGCGCCCGGAACATTAACGTCCCGGCCGGTTGCCTCCCGCAGCACCGAGGCCCAGTTGCGGAGCCCGGCGTCGAGCAGTTCGATGCCGTCCTGGTCCGCGCCTTTCTGCGGTGAGAAGACATGGGCGGCCCCCTCCGGGCCGAAGAGGGGGTTTCGGACGTCCACGGCGATGCGGAAAGTGGTGGCTGCAAGGCGTGGGTCCAGCGCGCTGGTATCCAGCGCGACGACGTCGGCGAGGGAGCCGCCACCCAACGGCACGACGTTACCGGCGGAATCCAGCGGCTTGAGGCCGAGGGCCCGCAGGGCGCCGCTGCCGCCGTCGGTCATCGCGGAGCCGCCCAGCCCGAGCACAATCTCGGTGGCGCCCGCATCCAGGGCGGCAGCGATGAGCTGGCCGCACCCGTAGCTGTGCGCGCGGAGGGCATTGTCGGCAGTGGGCTCCATGTCCGCCAGGCCGGAGGCCTGCGCGGTTTCGATGACGGCGGTAACCGTGCCGTCACCGGACTTCCGGATGGCCCAGGCGGCGCCAATCGGGGCGAGGATGGGCCCCACCACAGCATTGAGGCGTTCCTCGTAGCCGGCAGCAACTGCCGCCTCCAGGGTGCCCTCGCCGCCGTCGGCAATCGGGAACTGGGTGGCCACGGCGTCGGGGTAAACCCGCAAAGCCCCTTCCGCCATGGCCGCCGCGGCCTCGGCAGCCGTCAAGGAGCCCTTGAACTTATCCGGAGCAATAAGGATGCGCATGGGCTCCATCATGCCAGCAACGCGAGGGAAAGCGCTTGCCCGGCCGTAACACGAACAGCAGGACCTATCCCTCGCGCCACTCGTGGCTGGTGATGTGCGACCCGGCCTGCGGCCCCATCTGGAGCATGCCGCCGTCCACAGCCCACGCCGCCCCGTTCACGTAGCTGGAGGCAGGCGAGGCCAGGAACGCAATGACGGCTGCAATCTCCCGCGCATCGCCGGGCCGGCCCAGGGGCACACCAGGGCGGTCCTTCGCCGTCGGATCCTCGTCCTCCTGCCCCGTCATGGGTGTGGCGATCTCACCGGGCGCCACCGTATTGGCGGTGATTCCGTGCTGGGCCAGTTCCAGGGCAAGGGTTTTCATGAGCCCGCCCAGCCCGTGCTTGGATGCGTCATAGGCGGAGGAGCCCACGCGGGGCTGGAATTCGTGCACGCTGGAGACGGCAATCAGCCGCCCACCCCTACCGGCCTGGACCATGCGGCGGGCTGCGGCCTGCAGGCATACGAAGGCGCCGTTGAGGTTGGTGTCCAGGGTCTGCATCCAGCGGTCCAGGTCCATGTCCAGGAACTTGGTGCTTTCGCCGGTGCCGGCGTTATTGACGAAGACGTCCACGCCGCCCAGCTCGTCCGCGAGCTCCTCGATCACGGCCCCAGCGGACCGGAGTTCGGTGGTGTCCAGCTGGCGGATGACAGCCTTGCGGCCCGCGGCCCGGATTTCTTCAGCCGTCTCCTCCGCCCCGGCCTTGTCCGAGTGCCAGGTGACGCCCACGTCCATGCCCGCCCTGGCAAGGGCCGCCGCGGTGGCCTTGCCGATTCCGGAGTCCGATCCGGTGACGATGGCGGTGGCGGGCGCGAAGTTGCTGGTGTCCTGCATCGTGGCAAGCCTTTCGGTGTGTCGGGTGCTGGAAAGGTGGGATTACGCCGGGCGGCGCAGTTCCGGCTCGGGAGGGTAGCGCCTGGCGGCTGCTGCTGCCTCCGGCTCGTCCTTGACGGCCATGAGCGGAACGGCGAAAGTGACCACCGGGCGGTCGGCGTCGTCTGCGGACCTCACTGTCAGGCTCCGGGTGCCCGGCGGCACGGAGGGGGTGAAGACCTGCAGGTTCCGCGACCCCAGGATCGCCGAGTTCCTGAATCTGTACTCAGTGCCGAAGTGATCCTGCAGGATGATGTTCGGCTGCGGACCCCCCTCGGACGCCATTTGGATATTGACCACCAGCCCAGTGGCCCAGATCTCGACGGACAGGACGGTGAATTCGGTGGATTCCGTGACGTGGCTTCCGTAAGTGGGTGGCAGCAGCATGCCCCGGAGGGAGCCTGACGGTATGAGTTCTCGCATTATTGGTTCCTGGTGGTCTTGCGTCCGCGGTCGCCGAAGCGTCGCCGGATGTGCTCCGGTGCTGCTGAAACGATTAGGGGCGCCGGTGCGGCTTAGGCGTCTTCCCGGTTGGGGTTTTCCAGCCGGAAGAAGGTGGATTGTTGCCCGTCGCTACGCTGTTCCTGATAGATGAAATTGAGGCGCCGGGAGTCGAAGGTCTCAAACCATTCGTCCCAGCTGATGTGGCGGAGTTTGTCATTGTTCCCGCCGAAGTCGATCCGCAGCACACCCAGGTGGTTGCCGTGTTCGGTGCCCTCAACGGTGGCCGGAACGCCGCTGCGCTCCTCCGCCCACTGCCGGATGACCTCATGGTGCGTGGTGGCCAGGCTTCGGCCCTCGCGTTCCGGCTCATCCTCCGGCGAGGTGACCTCCTGGGAGTACTTGAGGGACTTGGACGATTCCGGGCCCTGGCGGATTTTCCCGCCGTCCGGCCCAGCACCCAGATCCTGCTCGTCCCGGTCGGTGTCCGCGTCCCGGGTTTTGCTGCCTTTGTCCTCCGCCATGGTGGCCTTCCTTTCCCCAGAGGCTGGAACTAGTAAGTCTACTTATTATGTAGCCTCCCGATCAGGCCCCGTGTCAAGGGGATGGAGCGGTTTCAGCGGCTTTCCACAACGGTGGAAGGACCGGTTTTTCCGGGGCTAATCCCGCGGCCGCAGCACCGCGTAGTACCCGGGTACCCGGCTTCGCCCGTCCACACCGGTTGCAGGATTGGTCTCGATGGCCACCTCGCCGTCCTCCAGCAGCTCCCAGGATGCGGCGGGCAGTACCTGCTGCCTCTCCTCAGGGCCGAAGTGTCCGGGCATTGGCAGGCCCCTAATGGCACGTTCAAGCGGAGCGGGAATGCCCTGCATGGTGGCGCCCAGGTGGGACACGTAATCCACGGGATTGCCTTGGAAGTTGGTCTCAGCCAGGAACAGGGTGCCCCGGTTTCCGGTGATGAGGCGGAGATTTTCGACCAGGGCCGCCTGGTCCCCGGGGTCAAGGACGTGGAGGACGCCACGGACAAAGACGTTGGCGCCGCCGTCGAAGCCCTTTTCGGCTCCCGGCGCAGTCATGTCCCGCGTCTCGAACCGGACGTTCCCGATCTCCTGGGAATCGGCCGCTGCCCGCCGGACAGCGTGCTCGGAGACGTCCACGCCGACGGCCTCAGGAAAGATTCCCGCCAGCGCACGGGTGAAGCTGCCGTGCCCGCACCCAACGTCCACCACAGGGAGCGCCGGGTCCAGGTGGCGGAGGAGGACATCCTTGTAACCGAGGAATTCGTCGTCCGTGCCGGCATCCCACAGCACCTCACCGCCTGCGCCTGTTGCCCTGATCCCCGCCCAGTACCGGTCCCACGCAAGCGGCCGGTCCTTGGGCGCCGAGCGGGAAAGCCGGACGAGCTTGGGAATCAGCATGTACTTCCGCAGGGCAGACAGTACCGACTTGGCGGGTGAGGACTTCGCTGGCGAGGACACCGGTCAAATATATGTCCCACAGCACAAATCGCACGTTTTCGCCGGGCGGGCAGGACCGATTTTACGACGCCGCCCGCCAACCATGAGCGGGCGTCCGGCTTACTGGCCGCCGTCGAGCCTCAGCCATGCCATGGCGTCCTGCCTGGACGTGAAGAACCGGGTGGGGCATGGCAGCTTGCTGACTCCCAGGACGAAGTTGGCCATCACCTTGTCCACGGGTGAGGAACCCAGCAGTGCAATACGTGAGGCCTGGCACGGCCGGCCGAACACTGCACGAGCTCCCCGGCTTACCCGTTCCGTCGTCGCCATGTCCACCAGCATGGGCCGCCTGCTCTCGCCGCACAGGTCGTTGACCCTGATCATGGCGTTCTCGGCGTCGGCCTCGCTGATGGAGGCGCCCCGTGGCCACCGCAATTGAAGGATCCCGTCCTCATCCAGGCGCAGGTGTCCCTTGGTGGATCCTTCCGGCTGGTCCGTCACTTTGTCCCTCCATATGGTTTTTCTGGAGCCACGAGTCCCGCATCCCCCTACAATGTACTCAACTGGGAGGGAAGGGGTCATTGTGGCGGCTGATACGCCGGGTGACTTGCGCGTGCCACACACCGCCGTGGTGGCAGACCCCGACGCTGGGCGGCTCGCGCGGAACGCCTCCGCACTGCAGGAGGCGGGCTTTTGCGTGGCTTCAGCGGCGGACGCACCGGGGCTGGCAGCACTTTTGGAGGACAGCAACCCGACGGTCATCGTCGCCGACGCGTCGCTGCTTCCTGCCATTGACGCCGAAGCTCCCGTCCTGCTGATGGTGGACCTGGACAATCCCGCCGAAACCTCCGCCCGCCCTTCCGGTATCCATGACTGTATTACCAAGCCGCCCGCCCCGCGGGAGCTGGTCCACCGGACTTCGGCCCTGATCGACCTGGTGGCCAGGCGGAGCGCGTCCAGGCAGCGGGCCGAGGCACTGCGCGAACAGCTCCGGCTGGTATCCGCGGCCGTCCGCGCCACCAACGATCCCCAGGAGATCGCGAACCACGTGGTGGCAGGCTTCGGCCGGACCTTCAAAGCCGACCACGTCCTGCTGGCCACTTTCGAGGACGAGCGGGTGCCACGCATCACCGCCGCCTGGGACGCTCCCGGACTGCAGCCGCTGCCTGACGGTGCCCTGCCGGACGGCGAAGAGGCGCACCGGACGGCGGACCTCCTGTGGGCCGGCGCGGAAACCATGTCCTCGTACGGACCCGAAACGGACGAACCCACTGGCGACGGCGGGCGGACAGGCGAAGGTGGGGGAACGGCGTCGGGCATTTCCAGCACGCTCTCCACCCTCGCGGTGCCCATCGGCGAAGGAAATTCCTCGCTCGGGATTATCTGGATTGCCATGCGCGACCGGCCGCGCCAGTGGTCCCGGGCGGAACTTGGCTTGATCCAGCATGTGGCAGGCAACGCTGCCTACGGGCTGATCCAGAGCCACCTGATCAGCAGCCAGCAGCAAGTGGTCAAGCAGCTCCAGCAGCTGGACAAGGCCAAGACGGACTTCCTGGCTACCGTGAACCATGAGCTGCGCACGCCGCTGACATCGATCATTGCGTACCTGGACATGATCCAGGAAAGCACGGAGCAACCCGTTTCCCCCGAGGTCCACCAGATGCTTGACATCGTGGTGCGGAATACGGAGCGGCTCCGGTCACTGATCGAGGACATGCTGAGCGTTTCCCGCAATGGCCTGGATGACAGCCTGATGCATTTCACGCCCGTGCGCCTGGGGCAGACCCTTGACCTGGTGGCGGCGGCACTGCGGCCGCTGGCCAAGCTGCAGAACGTGACCATCGAGGTGGACCCGGTGCCGGAGGACCCGGAGATCCTGGCCGATGAGGTGCAGTTGCAGCAGGTCTTCACCAATCTGGTATCCAACGCCATCAAGTTCACCCCCAGCGGCGGACGGATCGAGGTGGGCAGCGAGTCGCACGCCGCCGAGGACGGAACCCGCTGGGCAACGGTCAGCGTGGCGGATACCGGCATCGGCATTTCCAGCGACGAAATCGACCACGTGTTCACCCGGTTCTACCGCGCCTCCAACGCCATGTCCGGGGCGATCCCGGGGACAGGCCTGGGACTGGCCATCACCAAGGACATCGTGGCGCGGCATGGGGGGAAAATAGACGTGGCGTCCACTTTGGGCGCCGGCACAACCGTCACCGTCAGCCTCCCTTTGGATGCCGACCGGTCCCGGGCCAACTGAGCGGGGGAAGGAGGGAACCTTGATGTTCGCCGAAAACGATCCCCGGCTCTCCCAGCTGCTGGAAGGCATTGTCCGGCTTGCATCGGGAGACCTCAGCTCCCGGATCGAGGTGTCCCCCGCCCGGGACGAGCTGGACGCCATCATTACTGGCACCAACCTGCTGGCTGAAGACCTGCAGATCATCTACGAAGAGCTTGAGCAGCGGGTCCAGGTGAGGACACAGCTCCTGCACGAGGCACACCTTGAGATGCAGAAGATGGCCATGCAGGACCCGCTCACCGGCCTGGCCAACCGTTCTGCCCTGATCCACGCGCTGGAGGCGGCTCTGGAGTCCGGGATGCCTCCCGGGGAGGGCCCGGTGCTCCTCCTCATGGACCTCGACGCTTTCAAATCCATCAATGACAGCATGGGCCACACGGCTGGCGACCAGGTCCTCATCGCCGTGGGGGAACGGCTCCGGGCCGCGGTGCGCGCCGAGGACGTCGTGGCGCGGCTGGGCGGGGACGAGTTCGCCATCGTGATGCCCTCCGCCACCCCGGACCAGGCCACTGTGGTGGGCCACCGGATCCTCGCGGCCCTCAAGGAGCCCATCCAACTGCCCGGCAGGAGCGTGCGCTGCGGGGCCAGCATCGGCCTGAGCGCGGGCGGCGAGGGACACACCCCCGAGGACATGCTGATGGAGGCCGACGTCGCCATGTATGCCTCCAAGGCGGAGGGGCAGAACCGGCTGCACCACTTTGAGCCTGCCCTGCTGCTGATGCGCAGGCTCCGCAGCCAGCTGGTGGAAGACCTGCGCGCCGCAATCAAGAGCGACGGCCTGACGCTGCACTACCAGCCTGTGGTGGAGCTCGCCACGGGGCGCGTGGAGGGAGTGGAGGCGCTGGTCCGCTGGAACCATCCCACCCGCGGGTTCATCATGCCGGATGAGTTCGTACCGCTGGCCGAGGAAGCCGGGCTGATCTCCGAGCTTGGCCTTTGGGTGCTCCGGACGGCCGTGCACCAGCTCCGGTCGTGGGTTGCAGCTTCCCTGGTGGATAGCAGGTTCTCCATCCGCATCAACATTTCCGCTACAGACCTGCAGAGCCTGCAGTTCATCGAGGACGTCCGGAATGTGCTGAAGGAAACCGGGGTGCGGCCCCAGCAGGTTGTTCTGGAACTGACGGAGGTGGCAATCGTCAAGGGCAACGAACTGGACCGTTATTCGCTGGGCGGGCTGCGCGGCCTGGGGGTGGGAATCGAAATCGATGACTTTGGCACCGGTTACTCCTCCATCAGCTACCTGCGCCGGCTCCCGGTGGACCGCGTGAAGGTTGACCGCTCGTTGATCACAGGCCTGGGCACGGATCCGAGCCAGCCCGCGCTGGTGGCAGCCGTCCTGCAGCTGGTCCGTGCGTGCGGGCTGGAGGCTGTATGGGAGGGCGTGGAAACCGCGGAGCAGGCCGAGATCCTTCGGGGGCTGGGCTGCCTGAGCGCGCAGGGCTACTACTTCAGCAGGCCGGTGCCGCCCGACCAGATCCCGCTGCTCCTGGCCGACCAGCCCGAAGGCGCCAATCCCTAGCACCGGAAGTTACCGCAGGGTACCCGAATTAGTCCTAAAACTCCCGCAAACCACTGCGCTTTTTGGTGCTGCCGATATACGATCATCCTGCGGTGTCTGGTTTTCCTTGCCGCTTGAGCTGGGGATTCACAGAAGCACCGGAATTAAAGGCGTTTAGAAATTGAAAATAAATTGGGCCAATGGGTCATTACTTCGTCAACTGGGGGCGTAGCTAATGTCGGTTCGTGTACAGGCATGGGGAATTATTGCCGCGGTACTGGCGGAGACAGATCCGTCCGGCGCGGCCGTCCGGCAGCGCCTTAGCAACAGCCTCGACGAGAATCCGGGGGTGCCCGAGCGGGCCCTGCTGGAATACCTTCTTGAAACGCGGCGCAGCGATGCCAATACCGTGGAAACGCTGGAAACGGCACGGGAGATGCGCCTCACTCCCGCCGCCATCCCGCCCAAACTCGCCGAGCAGATCGATGCCATCCGCAGCATGTCTCGGATCAGCGCGCTGCTTGAGAACCAGATGCTGATGACGGCCTTCCAGCCGATCTATGGGCTCAGCGATAAAAACGTGTTGGGCGTGGAGGCGTTGTCACGCTTCGTCAGTGACGACGGCGCCGCGGCCAAACTGTGGTTCGCGGAGGCCGCCGCTGTGGGCCTGGGCGCCAACCTGGAGTTCTCGGCGCTCGGCTCGGCCGCAGCGGCCGCCAGGGACCTTCCGCCGCACCTGTTCGTGTCCCTGAACATCTCCCCCACGTCCTGTCTGGACCCGCGGCTGCCGGAACTGTTCGAGCACATTGACCTTCCCGTCAACCGGATTGTCCTCGAGCTCACAGAGACCATTCCGGATGAGGAGTATGCGCAGTTCATCGCCGCCATCAACCCGCTGCGTGACCAAGGCCTGCGGATCGCTGTCGACGACACCCACTCCGGCGCCGGCGCCCTGAGCCGCATGGTGCACCTTCGTCCTGATTTCCTCAAGGTGGGGCGCGATGTGATCGGGGACGTGGACAATGACGGCCTGCAGCGCGCCCTGACCGCCTGCCTGGTGGATTTCGGCCAGCAGATCGGCACCACCCTCGTAGCAGAGGGCATCGAAACGGTGGGGGAATTGAAGGTCCTGACAGAACTGGGGATCGACGCCGGCCAGGGCTACCTGCTGGGACGCCCGTCGGTCCGGCCGAAAGACTGGGTTTCCTGGAACACCCGGCTGGACGCGGACGGCCTGAACCGGCAGCTTGTGGGGCCCGAACAGGCCACGCCCAATCCACAGGGAAAAGACGCCTCCTGAGGTGAATCTTCGGGCAGTGGACCGGCCGGCAGGAGTGCCGCCGGTCCACTGTTTTTGTTGTGCGCCCTATTCGTCGTGGCCCTGGTCGCCGCTCATCTGGTCCTCGGCCGGGGGCGTCTCACCGGGCGGTACTCCCCCGCCCGGCTCCAGGCCCGTGACGTTGCCTTCGGCGGGATCCGGGTTGGCTGAGCCCGCCGAATCCCTGCCTCGGGCTGCCTCGGTGCCATGGTTGCCCTTGCCCGGCTGGTCAGGATTGGCCGGATCATTTTCCGGATGGTAGCTGCTCATGGTGCGTGTCCTTCCTTCCCGGCCGTGGTTCTTCGCCCCAGCTCTGGACTAATTGTAAGCATGCTGATAATTCTGGAGGGGTAGGGCTGGGCGGCCGCGGGGGCGTCCGGCACACACGATGTCAGGAGGAACAGAGATGGGAATCGGCGACAGCATCGGCAAGGCAGCGGAGAACGCCATGGAGGACCTGGCGGGTACATCAAAGCCCACGGAGAAGATGAACGTTCCCGACCCCACGGACCCCAATGACGACGTGGAGGTCCACTCCTCCATCAGCGAGGGGTCCAACGCCATGGAGGCTGAAAAGGAGAAGGCACCTGGCCTGAAGACCGGGCCGGCGCCCGGGCCGGTCTCCGAGAACCCCTTTGGCGGGGATATTGACGAAACGAACAATGACCGGACGGAAGCCGGCCGTGGAACGGGCGACGACGGGCTGACAGGCAGTGCAGCCGCCCCGGGTGGAGCGGGGGCGGCAGGAAGCGGCGGCCCCAGCGGCGTTGCGGGCGGACTGCCGGACAGCAACCCGGACGAGCTGCGCGCCGACCCGACGGAAGGCGACCAGGACCCCTCCACCAGCACGGGCCGGGGCTAGCACCGGGCGAACATGGGATCAGGCGGGTGGCCCCGGCGGCCACCCGCCTCTTTCCGTGAGGACTTCCTTGAGCAGGTCGGCGCGGTCGGTGACCAGGCCGTCCACACCCAGTTCCAGCAGACGGCGCATCTCGGCGGGTTCGTTGATGGTCCAGACGTGTACCGCCAGGCCAAGACCGTGCGCCCGGCGGACAAATCCGCGGGTGACAACTTCAATGCCGCCGCGGCGCGCCGGAACCTGCAGTGCGTGGACGCCGGACAGGATCCGGCGCATCAACCACCGGAACGCAGGTCCCGGCAGCACCGGGCCCAGGAAAGTGAAAAGGGCGATCGACGCAACCCCGGCCGAGGCCGCAACCGGGCGGCTGAGCAGCTTCAGAACCGCCCGCCGCCGCCGGTCCGAAAAGCTGGTGACCAGCACCCGGTCATGCACCCGGTGGCGCTCAATGGCGGACGCAGTGCTGGTGACAGAGCCCCAGTCCTTGACGTCCAGGTTGAACCGGATGCCGGGCAGTTCCGGGACCAGTTCGTCAAACGTCGGGACGGGCTCGCGGCCACCGATGCGCACCCTGGCAACTTCGCCGGCCGTCAACTCCGAAACCCTGCCCCGGCCGTCCGTCACCCGGTCCAGCGTGTCATCGTGGAAGAGGAGCAGCACGCCGTCGGACGTGGTGTGGACATCCGTTTCCAGGTAGCGGTAGCCGAGGTCGACGGCTGCCCGGAAGGCGGCCCTTGTGTTCTCCAGCCCTTCAAGGGAGAAGCCCCGGTGGGCCATGGCGATGGGCAGCTGGTTGCCGGCGGCATCCGTGTTGGCAAAGAACGGCAGGGTCACAAAGTGAGCGTACCGGAGCAGGCCGGGCCGCTGGCGGACGCCCGGGTCAGTCTTCGTGCGGCAGGATTTCGACGCCGTCACCGCAGTGCAGCAGCGTGCGGCCGCGGCCGCCGTCGAGATTGATCCACACCACGGTGTTGTCCGGCGTGACTGCGTCAACCACGCCTCCGGCTTCGAACCCGGGGGTCAGCAGCACGCGGACGCGGTCGCCCTGCCGCAGCTTCCTCCAGTGCGGCGCAGGCGTTGCCCTGCGCAGTGGTGCATCGGCGATATCCCGCTTGGTATTCCGTGCCATCCCTACCCCTTCAGCCTGCAGGAGAGGAGCCTGCTCTCCGGGGTTCACGCTACCGAGGAAAGGTGAACGCCAGGTGAGCGCCAGCTGAGAAAACAGCGGCCGGCGCGGAAATCACGAACGCGGCGCACCCAGCGAAGCAAGCCGCACCTCCAAAACCTGGGCCACGCCGTCGTCGTCGAAATGCGGTGCCCGCTGCGCTGCCGCGGCGATCGCCTCGGGGTGGCCGCTGGCCATGGCATAGCCGTGGCCCGCCCAGCGGAGCATCTCGATGTCGTTGGGCATGTCACCGAAGGCCACCACGTCGGAGGCGTCAATGCCCAGCGCCCGTGCGTACTCTGCCAGGGTGACGGCCTTGTTCACGCCGGGCAGGGACAGTTCCAGCATGGGCACGCCGGGCGAGGAGTGCGTGGCGGCGGCGAGGTGTTCGACGGCGGGGCGCACCTCGGCGAGGAACTGGTCCGGAGTCCCGTCCCGGACGATGGCGAGGAACTTCACCACGCTGTCATCATCAACCAGGGTTTCCCGCAGCGGCGCCGGGGTGAACTGCGACAGGAGTTCGCTTGACTCGTTTTCGATGAACCCGGGCTCGAGGTGGAAGCCGGTGAGCGTTTCCGCGGCGAACAGTGCAGCCGGGCGGAGGTCCTTGATGATGCGGCGGATTTCCAGCACCGCAGCGATGCTGAGCGTGCGGGCCGAAACCAGCTTGTCCGTTTCGAGGTCCCAGACCACGGCCCCGTTGGAGCAGATGACCGTCCCGGTATGGCCCAGCTGGTCCTGGAGTGGATGCAGCCAGCGGGGCGGCCGTCCGGTCACGAAGACGAGTTCGACGCCGGCGTCCCGGCAGGCGTGGAAGGCGCGGACGGTGCGGTCGCTGATTTTTCCGTCGTGCCCGAGGATCGTTCCGTCAATATCGCTTGCCACCAACCGCATCCTGCAAGTCTACGTGGCGGCGGCCGGCGGGATGATTCCGGCAGCCAGGAGGTCCGCTTGTCAGCCCGCGGCGCTACACTGAACTAATCGAACATATTTTCGACTAAGGGTGTGTTGTGGGCGTTATAGTTGGTCCCCGCGTGATAGATGCGGGCGCCTCGTACCTGTCGGTCCTGATCTCTCCTGTCGCCGTTGCGGCAGGCTTCCCGTCGCCGGCGCAGGACTACTTCGATGGCCGGATCGACCTGAACGCGCACCTGATCGAGGACATCACCAGCACGTTCGTGGTGCGCGTGACCGGAGACTCGATGGAGGGCGCCGGCATCAGCGACGGCGATGAACTGATCGTCAACCGGGCCCTTGAGCCAAAGGACGGTTCCGTGGTGGTCGCCGTGCTGGATGGAGAGCTGACGGTCAAGCGGCTACGCATCACGTCCACGGGGGTGGTGCTGCAGGCGGAGAACCCGAAGTACCCGGACATCCGGGTCCCCGCGTTATCCGAGCTGACGGTGTGGGGCGTGGCCACCAGGTGCCTGCACCATGTTTGACCTGCCGATTGTGGAAGGAGGGCCATGCCCAAACCGGTCCTGATGCGGCAGATGCCGCAGATCGCCCACGTGGATGTGAACTGCTTTTACGCCTCGGCCGAGCGCGCCTTCGATCCCTCGCTTGAAGGGCGTCCGCTGATCGTGCTGTCAAACAACGACGGCTGCGCGGTAACCCGCTCCCCGGAGGCGAAGGCGCTGGGCATCAAGACCGGCGATCCCTGGTTCAAACTCGCACCCCGGGCAAAGGAGTGGGGCCTGGTAGCGAAGTCCAGCAACTACGAGCTGTACGGCGATATCAGCGCCCGGGTGATGGAGCTTCTCGGCAGGCATTCGGCGTGGCTGGAGGTCTACAGCATCGACGAAGCCTTCCTGGGCGTGAAGGGCCGGCCCGAAGAGCTGCTGGCGCTCGGCCGGACCATGAAGGCCGCGGTCCGGCGGAACGTGGGTGTCCCGGTCTGCGTGGGGATAGCGCCCACCAAGACACTGGCCAAGCTGTGCAACAAGTGGGCGAAGAACAACGCCTCCTTCGGCGGGGTGTGCCACTGGGAGGCCGTACCGGCACCGGATCGGGAGGCCCTGCTGGGCCGGCTCCCCGTGGACGAGGTGTGGGGCATCGCGGCCCGGCTGACCAGGCGCCTGAATGTCCTGGGCATCTTCACGGTGCTGGACCTGGTCCGCGCGGACCCTGTAGTCATCCGCGACAAGTTCTCGGTGGTGCTGATGCGAACGGTGCTGGAGCTGCGTGGCATCCCCTGCATTCCCATGGAGGAGGAGCGCCTTGGCCGGGACCAGCTCATCTTTTCCCGCTCCTTCTCCACGCCGGTCACCACCGTTGACGGCATGCGGCAGGTGCTCAGCATCTACGGCCAGCAGGCGAGCGCCCGGCTCGCAAAGCACGGCCTGCAGGCGAAAGTCCTGACGGCGTTCGCGGCCACTTCCCCGTTCAGGCAGCACGAACAGGCCTACCCTTCGGTGTGCCTGTCCCTTCCCATGCCCACGGCGGATCCGCTCCTGCTGACCAAGGCCACCCATGCCCTGCTGCCCCTCATCCGCGACGGGTTGAAGTACGCCAAGGCCGGACTCATGCTCACGGACCTGCGCCCCACCGGAAACCAGTCTCCCCTGGAGCCCTTCGAGAACCGGCATGAAGAACGCGGCATCGGCCCGCTCCTGGAGGACGTCAGCCGCCGCTTCGGGCGCGGCTCCATCGGGCTCGGCCACGGCGGCATCAAGGGCGGCGTGGACTGGTCCATGAAGCGCGGCATGCAGTCCCCTCGGTACACAACGCACTGGGACGAGCTCCCGCTGGTGAAGGCTGCCTGAGGCTTTCTAGGCCGGGAGCACCGGCGGGGCGGGCGGTCCGTCGAACATTGCGCCGGTGCTGGCCTGCGGCACCACGACATGGACCGCGTTCCGCTGGATGGTGAAGTCGGCGGGGGTGACGGCTGCAATCTCGCCGTCGAGGTTAACCGGCATCGGCGGTTCGGTGACCAGCCGGACGGACCGGCTGGTCAAGTGGTACACCCGGTCATGCTCAACGAAGCTTCCATCCCGGAGCAGCCGTGCGATCTTCACGTGTTCCCGAAGCGGTGCTGCCAGGATGACGTAGATGTCGAGGATGTGGTCATCGATCCCGGCCGTGGGAGAAACCGTGTTGCCGCCGCCGTAGTGCCTGCCGTTGCCGACGGCCACCTGGAGCAGGCCCTCGAGCTGCAATGGCTCGTGGTCCCCGTCCGGGAACTCAAGCCAGGCGCGGAACGGCTCGTGCCGGGCATATGCCCGAAGGGTGGCAATGCCGTACGCCAGCGGCCCGAGGCGCCGCTTCAGGCCGGGGCTGAGTGCCTCAGTGACCCGGACGGACAGGCCGGCGGAGGCGACGTTGAGGAAGGGCTGGCCGTTTGCCCGCCCGAGGTCGATGTCCACCACCTTCCCATCCGCGATGGCGGCACACGCCTGCGCCAGGTTGTCCGGGATCTCCAGGGTGCGGGCGAGGTCGTTGGCGGTGCCCAGCGGAAGGACTCCGAGGATCACTTCTGTGCCGGCAATCCGGCCGGCGGCGTAGGAAACCGTCCCGTCGCCGCCACCCACGACCACCAGGTCATGCCCGTCCGCAACCACCCGGTCCAGCGTCCCGGCCAGCTCCGCCCCCGAATGCACCTGATGCACGGCGGAGACCGGCACGCCTGCCTTGTGCAGGGCATCCACCGCCAGTTCGCGCGCGGCGGCCCCCCGGCGTGATCGGGAGTTGATGATCACGGCAGCGGAGCGGGCCTCTCGGGCAACCTTCATGTGGGACATGTTAGGTCCATCTGGCCGGGAAATGCCTGCGGGCGCCCCCTCCGCCGAGTGGTGGAGGGGACGCCCGTCATACCTTTGCTATGGGTTGGCTGGTGCTACGGGTTGGAGAGGGCCGCTGTTGCCAGTTGGGGCTCCGACGGAGCATCCGGATCGCGGACGTCTGCGGCGGGCCGGGCTGCGGCGGCATGCTCTGCCAGGACACCTGTCTGGTGCCGGATCTTCAGGCGGTACAGCAGGGTCCCGCCTACAGCGACGGCGCCCACGAAGAGCACCCCGCCCCACTGCAGGTACCACTCAAAGGGCGGTACCGAGTTGTAGATCTCCGGCCGGGGCCAGATCAGGTTCAGCGTCATGGCGCCGCCCCAGAGGACCGCGAGGATATTCACGGGGAGACCCCACTTGCCGAGGCTGAAGCCGGCTTTTCCGTGGCTTTCGTCGGACAGCGGCCACTTCTTCAGGAAGCGCCGCCGCAGCAGCGGGACGGTGACCAGCAGGTAGGAGAGGTAGATCAGGACAATGCTGATGCTGGACAGGATGGTGAAGATCGCGGGCTGGGAAACGTTGACGATCAGGGGCATGATGGCGATGAGTCCGATGACGATGGCCGCCACCGTGGGCGTCTTCCGCTCCGGGTGCACTTTGCTGAGCTGGCGGCTGAAGGGGAGGTTGTTGTCCCGGGCCATGGCGAACATCATGCGGATGGCTGCGGCGTGGACGGCGAGGGTGCAGACGAACACGGCGACCACGATGCACACCAGGAAGGCCTTGCCGAACGGGCCTCCCAGCACGGAGAGCACGATGTACTGCAGGCCGCCGTCGGCAGAGCCCAGCTTGGGGTCGTTCAGGTCCGGGGCCGCCAGGAGTCCGCCGAGGAGAATCAGGCCGCCGAGGATGAAGGACGCCGTGATTGCCCGCAGGATGGCCTTGGGGGCAGTCTTCTTCGGATCCTTCGTCTCCTCGCCGAGGGAGCTGGCGGTGTCAAAGCCGTACATCACGTACCCGGAAGCCATGGCGCCGATCAGGAACACACCGAAGAAGCCAAGGTCGTGGTCCATGCCGTAGCCCTCGGTGCTGAAAAGGACTTCCGGGCCCCGCACCACGTGCCAGGCAAGGGCAAGGATGAGGAGCACGGCGGCGGCGAGCTCCACGAAGACGCCGATGCTGTTGATCTTGGTCATCAGCTTCACACCGAACGCGTTGATGAGCGTGGAGATGGAGATCATGATGCTGGCGAGCAGCACGCCGTTGAGGGCGAAATCGTAGGTCCCGGTGCCGTCTCCGATGATCTGGAAACCGGACCAGATTTGGGGCAGGGTGAGCTGGAGTGCCAAGGCCACGGCCCCGAGCGCCACGATCGAGGAAATGAGCAGCAGCCAGCCCGCCAGCCAGGCGAACGTCCCCGACGAAAGCTGTTTGGCCCAGTTGTAGACCGATCCAGCCACCGGATAGCGGCCGGCCAGCTCGGCGAAACAGAGGGCCACCATGAGCTGGCCGGCGAAGACGATGGGCCAGGACCATGCGTAGGCCGGCCCGGCCATGGAGAAACCAAAGTAGAACAATTGAAAGACGCCGGTGAGGATGGAGATATAGCTGACGCCGGCCGCGAAGCTGGCAAACTTGCCGATGCTGCGGTCCAGGGTCTGGGCATAGCCGAACTCGTCCATGCCACTTGAATCAGTACCCTTGCTGGGTTCCAACATCCGAACTCCTAGATGAGAAAAGCACGATGGTGATGCCCCGCGGCCGCCATTGGACGCGGGTGACATCGGTGGCCGGGCGCCACGCCTGCAGCGCCCGGCCGTTCCCCCCAAATGCTGTTGCTAGCCGGCGGTCCCCACCCCGGCGCCGGCAGATGGGCCAAACCAGCCGCTGGGTGCGGGCTGGATGTTCTGCCAGATATGTTTTGCCTCGCGGTACTCGTTGAGTCCCGCGCTGCCGAGCTCCCGGCCGATGCCGGACTTCCCGAAGCCGCCCCACTCCGCCTGCGGGACGTACGGGTGATAGTCGTTGATCCATACTGTTCCGTGCCGGAGGCCCCCCGCAACACGTTGCGCCTTTGACCCGTCCGAGGTCCACACCGCGCCTGCCAGACCGTACTCCGTGTCGTTGGCGATGGCCACGGCTTCGTCCTCGGTCCGGAATGTCTCGACGGTCAGCACCGGGCCGAATGACTCCTCCCGCAGCACGCTCATGCCGGAGCGGCAGTTGCCCAGCACCGTGGGCGGGTAGAAAAAGCCGTCGGCAAGTGGTCCCTCGTCCGGGATGTAGCCGCCGCACAACAGTTCGGCGCCCTCCGCGATGCCGGCCTGGACGTAGGCGTGGACCTGGTCGCGGTGCTTGGCGGAGATGAGCGGCCCCGTCTCGGCGTCGGGATCGAACGGCCCGCCCATCCGGATCTTTTTCGCCCGTTCCACCACCTCAGCCACGAACCGTTCCGCGATGCACTCTTCCACGACGAGCCGGGCCCCTGCCGAGCAGACCTGGCCGGAGTGCAGGAACACGGCGGTCAGGGCGTTGTCAACGGCGGCGTCCCAGTCCGCGTCCGCGAAGACGACGTTGGGGTTTTTTCCGCCGAGTTCGAAGGCGACGCGCTTCACGGTTTCCGCGGCGGCGGCCATGATTGTCTGGCCGGTGGCCAGGCTTCCGGTGAGGGAGACGAGGTCGACGCGCGGGTCCGAGCTGAGCGGGCCGCCCACCTTCGACCCGCTTCCGGTCACCAGGTTTGCGACGCCGGCGGGAACCCCGGCTTCGGCAAGGGTCTCCATGAGCAGGATGGCAGTGGAGGGCGTGAGCTCGCTGGGCTTGAGCACGAACGAGTTGCCCGCGACGAGCGCCGGGGCCACCTTCCAGGCAGCCTGGAGAAGCGGGTAGTTCCACGGGGCGATGAGGGAACAGACGCCCAGCGGCTCGTACACCACACGGCTGATGGCGTTCGGGCGGCCGGTGTCGATCACCCGGCCGGCGTCGAGGCCGGCGACTTTTCCGTAGTACCGGAAGCACGCGGCAATGTCGTCGATGTCGTATTCGGCTTCGACGAGGCGCTTGCCGGTATCGAGCGCCTCGGCCCGGGCATAGGCAGCCTTGTCCCGCTCCAGCAGTCCGGCCACGCGGAGCATGACCGCCCCGCGCTCAAGGTCGGTGAGCCGCCGCCAGGGGCCGCCATCGAAGGCTGCACGTGCACTGGCGATGGCCCGCTCCGCGTCCTCCGCCGTCGACTTGGCGACAACTGCCACCTCTCTGCCGTCCGCGGGGCAGCGCACGACAGTTGTGCCGCCGTCGGACGCCTCCTGCCAGGTGCCGTCGATGTACAGGCCTTTGACAGTATCGTGCCCCTGCCCGGCCTGGTGGACCTGCTCAACGGTGGCTGTCATTGTTGCTCCTTTTCCTGTGCGTTAATCATGCCTAGGCCCTGCCTGCCGGGACACCGGCGGCGTTGCGATCCAGCGGGCTGATGCCGTGGCGGTAGAACTCCGCGTGTTGCGGCGCCAAGGGTGTCTTGCCGGCGATCAGGTCAGCAGCCTTTTCCGCGAGCATCATCACGGGCGCGTAGATGTTGCCGTTGGTGACGTAGGGCATCGCGGAGGCATCCACCACGCGGAGGCCCCGGGTGCCGTGCACGGTCATGTCCAGGGGGTTTACCACGGCCATCGGATCGGAATCCGGGCCCATCTTGGCGGTGCAGGACGGGTGCAGCGCCGTCTCGGCGTCGCGGGCCACCCAGTCCAGGATCTCGGCATCGGTCTGGACCGCACGCCCGGGCGAGAGCTCCCCGCCGTTGAAGGGGTCCATGGCGGACTGGCCCAGGATGTCGCGGGCCACGTGGATCGCCTCGACCCACTCACGGCGGTCCTGGTCCGTGGACAGGTAGTTGAACACCATGGAGGGGTGCACCGTGGGGTCCGTGGACTTGATCTTGAGGGTGCCGCGGGCGTCGGAGTACATGGGCCCGATGTGCACCTGGTAGCCGTGCTTGGCATCCGCTTTCTGGCCGTCGTAGCGCACGGCCACCGGGAGGAAGTGGAACATCAGGTTGGGGTAAGCCACGTCCTCGTTGGAACGGACGAAGCCGCCGCCCTCGAAGTGGTTGGTGGCGGCCGGACCCTTCCGGCCAAACAGCCACTGCATGCCGATCCACGGCATGCGCCAGACGTCCAGGGCCGGCTGCATGGACACCGGCTGGGTGCAGGCGTGCTGGATGTAGACCTCGAGGTGGTCCTGGAGGTTTTGTCCGACGCCGGGCAGGTTCACCACGGAGTTGATGCCCAGGGAGTTCAGGTGGGCGGCGTCGCCCACACCGGAGAGCTGGAGCAGCTGCGGCGTGTTGATGGCACCGCCGGCCAGGATAACCTCGCCCGCGTTCACCTGGTGGGTCTTGCCGTTGCGGCGGTAGGTGACGCCGGTGGCCACGTTGCCCGTGAAGTTGATCTTGGTGGCCAGAGCCCGGGTCAGGACGGTCAGGTCGTTCCGGCCGAAATTGGGCCGCAGGTAGGCTCGCGACGCCGAGAGCCGCTGGCCCTTGTGCACGTTGCGGTCAAAGGCTGCGAAGCCTTCCTGGCGGTAGCCGTTGACGTCGTCCGTCAGGGGATATCCGGCTTCCTGCGCGGCGGCGAAGAACGCCTGGAAGAGTGGGTTCGTGGCCGGACCGCGTTCCAGGACCAGCGGGCCGTTATGACCGCGGAGTTCGTCGTCCGGGTCGGCGGCGAGCGCGTTTTCCATCCGGTTGAAGTACGGCAGGCAGTGCGCAAAGTCCCAGGTTTCCATGCCGGGGTCGGCGCCCCAGCGCTCGTAGTCGAGGGGGTTGCCGCGCTGAAAGATCATGCCGTTGATGGAGCTTGAGCCGCCCAGGACCTTGCCGCGGGCATGTGCCACGCGGCGGCCGCCCATGTAGGGCTCGGGGTCCGACTCGTAGCGCCAGTCATAGAGCGGGTTGCCGCTGGGGAAGGTGAGCGCGGCGGGCATCTGGATGAAGAGGTCCCAGGGGTAGTCGCTCCGCCCGGCCTCAAGGACCAGGACACTGGCCTGGCCGCCGTCGCTCAGCCGGTTGGCGAGCACGGAGCCCGCGCTTCCGCCGCCGACGATGACGTAGTCGTAGTGGGTTTTTGTCATGCTGCAAACTCTCCTTCTACCTGGCGCCGGTCAGTGGCCCAGGGCGGGTCGTCGTTTCTTCCGAATACGAAAGGTTGACCGTGTTAGCCGGAGAATCCGCGGTATTCCCTGGTGTGGCGTAGGTCATAACCAAGGAGAGTAATGCACTTTGAACAAGTGTTCAATAGGAAAGCTGGACATCTGTTCAGGAATTTCCGGCACCGAAACATCCGGCTGCGTTTGGGTGCGGAAAGAGGGTGGCGGGATGTGGCACATGTCGGACTTCCGCCCGAATGTGACGAGCGCTATGGCGGGGCAAAAGGGCGCGCCGGCTTACGGCATGGAGGCCCGGCCTCTCCAGGTGACGGTGCCGCGTAGAGGCTGCTAAGCGGCGAAGGCGATCTCTTCGGTGCGGGTAATGCTCCGCCGGATGGATTCCTTGTCCACGCCGAGGAGCGCAGTCAGCCACATTCCGTTCTGCACAACGACGATGTCGGCCGCACGCTCCCTGCATTGCTTGCCGGACAGCTCCGGCCTGGCATTGGCTATGAGGGCTGCGAGCCCGTCCAGGTAGCGGTCAAAGGCCGCCGCGTTGATCAGGGCAAAGTCTTCGTGGGCCCTCGCGAGCGCCCACAGGTGAAGGCGCAGGGACAGGTACCGCGTGGTCAGGAGTTCCGGGCCGGCAACGCGTCGAAGGGCGTTCTGGAGCTGCTCGTCCGGAGGCAATGCAGGGTCCGGCGCAACGAGCGCGAGGTCGTGTTCGTCGACGCTGTGCAGCACGGCACGGATCAGGCTCGACTTGTCTTCGTAGTAGTAGTTCACCAGCCCGAGGGCGACCCCTGCCTCCCGGGCAACGGCACGCATGTTCACACCCGAAATCCCATGGCGGGACAGCAGGTCCAGCGCCGCTTCAAGAATGCGCTGCTGCCGGTCAACCTGCTCGCCCTGTTCACGGGAGTTCACGGTGCTTGTGTCCATCCGGCCAGAATATGGGGAAACCGCGGCTGCTGCACCTCGCCGTGCCTGGTGATGAACCCGCCCCCTGCCACTAATGCGCCTGGCCGGCGCCTATTTCGACGATAAGAACGCCGGCGGAAATGAGCAGGATCCCGAAAGCCACGGTGGGCGTCAGTGGCTCCTTGAACAGCACACGGCTGGCCGCCGCTGTCAACGCCACGCCGCAGGCCACCCAGATGCCATACCCCACGCCAAGGGGCATCCCATGGTCAAGCGCCAGGCTCAGGAAACCGAAGGCGGCAACATAACCCAGGACGATGGGAACCAGCCACAGCTTCTTTTTCAGGCCCTCCGAGGCGCGCAGGCACATGGTTGCCGCAACTTCGGTGAGGATGGCCAGGCCGAGGAAAAACCAAGTCATGCCTGCTCCTCCCCGCGGGCGGTACGGTGCCCTTTTTGCGACCCGGCTTCGACCGTGATGACGCCCGCCAGGATCAGCGCGATGCCGAAGCCCATCAGCCAGGTCAGCGGCTCGTCGAAGATCGCCGCCGACAGCACCGCAGTCGCGGTGACGCCGCCGGCGCCCCAGGCGCCGTAGGCGACGCTGATGCTCATTCCCAGACGCAGGCAGACGGTCAGCAGGAAGAACGCGGCGGCATACCCGGCCACAACCAGGACATACCAGCCCGGCGCTTCAAGGGCCGCCTTCAGGGCAAGGGTGGCACTGACTTCCGTGACGATGGCCCCGCCGAGGTAAAGCCAGCGCTTCACTCCGTTCCCCCTTCACCGATCAGGCCGAGGAGGTGGGCCACGATTGCCGCCCTGTCCGCTTTCCCGGGCGCACCCACGCCGCTGGCCTGGGCAGCCCACAGTCCATCCGCCGCCAGCCGGACAGTCAGAAGCCTCGTCCGCTGTGCAGGTGGCGTCCCCTCAGGGATCAGGAGCCAGTGATCCAGATGCCGGGCCCAGGCCTCCTGCAGGTCAGCCCGGCATGATGAGTGGAACCACAAGGCCCACTCCGCGCGCATGTTCTGCCCGTCAGCCGCCGCCTGGACATAGGAGCGGTACCGTTCCTCCACTGTTCCTTCGCTGCCGCCGGCGAGCGCGGCCATTCTGCGCTCCAGCTGGCAGGCAGCGTACTCGACCAGGGCGACCATCAACGCATCCCGGTTTGGAAAGTGGTACATCAGACCGGGCTTGGTGACGCCTGCCTCGGAAGCCACCGCATCGAGGGTGATGGCGGCACCCTGGCTGCGCGAGGCCACACGCAGGCCCGCTTCAAGGATTTGGGGACGCTGGCTCTCTCTCACACTGAAACTTTACCATCCAGACGGTAAAGTTTGAGCGCCGGTCACGCCCTCTGCAAGCCGTCCCAAAAAGACGCAGCGCGACGTTTCTTGACGCTCCACTACGCCGTGTTGAGCGTCCGCGTCGTCCCGTGAACGCCTGCTACAGGAACGATTGTGGCCCCGCTGGGGGCTCCGTACTCTCGACTCAGCATCAGACCCAGCAAAGGAATTCCAATGTCAGAACCAACAGAGAAGAGCCCGCAGAACGCGGGAAACTCCACCCGCATTGTCGCCGGCCAGGCAGCACCCAAGCGGCCCCTTGGGCTGAAGATCGGTATCGCCGCAGCAGTCCTCGCCCTCGTTGGCGGAGGCGCCGCCGTCGCCTCCGCCGTCAGCAGCAACAACTCCGGCACTGCCCCGGCGGCCGAGGCCGCCCCCGCCGGTAACCCCGCAGCCGAACTCAAGCTTGGCTACTTCGGCAACGTCACCCACGCTCCCGCATTGGTGGGCGTGAGCCAGGGCCACATTGCCAAGGAGCTCGGGGACACCAAACTCAGCACCCAAGTGTTCAACGCGGGCCCCGCAGCGATCGAGGCGCTCAATGCCGGAGCCATTGACGCCACCTACATCGGCCCCAACCCGGCCATCAACTCGTTCGTCAAGAGCCAGGGCGAGTCGATCCACATCATCGCCGGCGCCGCCGCAGGAGGCGCGCAGCTGGTGGTCAAGCCGGAGATCAACTCCGCGGTGGACCTCAAGGGCAAGACGCTCGCCTCGCCGCAGCTCGGTGGCACGCAGGACGTGGCCCTCCGCGCCTGGCTCGCCTCCCAGGGCTACAAGACCAACGTGGAGGGCAGCGGCGACGTCGCGATCAACCCGACCGAAAACGCCCAGACGCTCAAGCTGTTCCAGGACGGAAAGCTCGACGGCGCGTGGCTGCCGGAGCCGTGGGCGTCGCGGCTCGTGCTGACCGCCGGAGCGAAGGTGCTGGTTGACGAAAAGGACCTCTGGGACGGTTCCCTCTCCGTCAAGCCCGGGGAGTTCCCCACCACCATCCTCATCGTGAACCAGAAGTTCGCGGCCGAGCACCCGGACACCGTGAAGGCGCTCCTCAAGGGCCACGCGAAGTCGGTGGATTGGCTGAACAGCGCGTCCGGCGCCGAGAAGGCCAGCGTCATCAACGCCGCCCTCAAGGAGGCGGCCGGCGCGGAGCTGAAGGCGGACGTGATCGACCGCTCGCTGAAGAACATCGTGTTCACGGTGGACCCGCTGGCCGGAACCTACCAGAAGCTCCTGGCCGACGGCGTCACCGCCGGGACCACCAAGCAGGCCGACATCAACGGCATCTTCGACCTCACAGCACTCAACGAGGTGACGGACGGGAAGACCTCCGCGGCCGGCCTCGGCAAGGAGTAGCGGCGGCAAGACAGCGTTTATCCGAACAGCGCCCGCTTTGGCAGGACGGCAAGCCGTCTCCGCTGAAGCGGGCGTTTGCCGCTCCGCCCTACCCGGCCAGGCTCCCGTTCATCTCAGCCCGCGTGGGCGGATTGGCTCCGGGGCGGGAGACGGTAACGGCGGCTGCCCGGGCAGCGTGCTCAAGCAGCTCGGCGAGGCTTTCGGCAGGCAGTTCACGGAGGTCCTTGCGGTTTTGGGCACCGTCCAGGCCGCGGTCCACGATGCCGGACAGCAACGCGGCCATGAAGGAATCCCCAGCGCCCACGGTGTCTGCCACGTCCACCTTGGGGGCCGGGCACTCCGCCTCCCCGGCTGCCGTGATGCCCCAGGGCCCGGCCGCGCCGCGGGTGACCACCACCATCGCCGGCCTTTCGGTCCTGCCGAGGGTCATCCACCGCCGGGCCGATTCCAGCACATCCTCCCCCGGGTACAGCCAGGCCAGGTCCTCATCGGAGGCCTTGACCACGTCCGCGAGGGACACAAACTTCTCAGTATGGCGGCGGGCGTAGTCCACGTCCGTGATGATGCTGGGCCGGCAGTTGGGATCAAAGCTGATGGTGGCGGACGGGTGCGCGTATTCGACGGCGGCCAGGACGTCGGTTGCGCCCGGCGCCAGCATCGTGGCAATGGACCCGGTGTGCAGCAAGGTGGTGCCCTGCAGCATGAAGCCCAGCCGGTCGGCGATGCCGGGAAGCTCCCAGGCGAGGTCGAACGTGTAGGTGGCGGCGCCGTCGTCGTCCACCAGGGCGGTGGCCACGCTGGTGGGCAGGTCATCCGGGCCGAGCGGAAGCATCACTGAACTGGCGCGCAGGTGCGCAGCCACGGAATCGCCGTAGGCGTCCCGCCCATAGCGGCCGATGAACTGCACCGGGTGGTCCAGGCGGGCCAGGCCCACCGCGACGTTGAGCGGGCTGCCGCCCACGTGGGCCTCGATCCCCGAGGCGCGCTGGACAACGTCAACAAGGCCTTCGCCAATAACAGTGAGCATGGTCATACTCTGCCAGACATGGGCCGCTGCCAGCAGTTCGTGTCAGCGCAGCAGCACCGCCACCAGTTCCCGGCACGTCCGGTAGGCCTCCGCGCCGGGATCGATCAGCGCGAAGTGGTCGCCGGGGACGCTAACCAGCTGCGGGGGCACCGACCCGGAGCGGCCCGCGTCAACGTACGCTGCGGACATTGCCGGTGGGACGTCGTCGTCATCCTCGGCATGGACGGCGAAGACGGGGACGTCCAGCGGCAGCGCGGCCACCGGATCCGCGTACCGATGCCGGCCGGGAAAGTCCGACGGAGGTCCGCCCAGCAGGTTGGCTACCGCATCGTTGCTCAGGTGGAGCCTTTCGGCCCCGGCCAGGTCCAGGACGCCGGACTGGCTCACCACGCCCGCGAGCCGGACGCCCGCGCGGTCCGCCCGGACCTCCCGGTCCTCCTCCGGCAGGCCCAGAAAGCCCAGCCTGTCCCTTCCCGCCGCCCAGACCGCGAGGTGCCCGCCCGCCGAATGGCCCAGCGCCACGACCTTTGCCAGGTCCAGAGAGTGAGGCCCCGCCAGTTCACGCAGCTTGTCGATGCCGGCCAGGATGTCCTGGAAGGTGCCCGGCCAACCGCCGCCGTTGCCTGCCCGCCGGTATTCCAGGTTCCAAGCCGCGACGCCATGCTCGGCCAGGTCCAGCGCCAGCGGTTCGCCCAGTTCCGCGCCGTACGTTGAGCGCCAGTAGCCGCCATGGATGACCACCACCACGCCCCGCGGCCCCGTTCCAGCCGACCGTACGGGCAGGAAAAGTTCGCCCCATTGACTGGAGTCCGGGCCGTATTGGTAGCGGTGGCGCTCGATCATGAGCCGAGACTACAGCGGGCGCGGCACCTCCGCCGTGCCTTGCCCGGGCTTGCCCTGCATGGTTAGCTGGGGGTCCATCCGGCACATCCTTGGGGGAATCATGAGCCAGGTCCGCACCTCGTCTTTGTATACGCGCACGCTGTTCAGCGGCATCGCCCTCGGCGTGCTCGCCGTCCTCATCATGTTGTCCTCGAACTGGTTCATGCAGGGAATCGGCATCAACGCGCTCAACAGCGGCAACCCCGTGGCGGCCTTCCTCGCCCAGCTGTACGGGTTCCTGGCACTGGCGTGCCTGCCGTTTTCAGCCGCACTTATTTCCGCTGCACTGGTGATGCGGTTCCTGGACCTCCGGCTGCCCGGCCCTGGGCTGCCCGCACCGGCCGCCGGCCGCGAAGGCGTGCCGGATGGCAACGGCGAGTAACGCCGTCGTCCTTTAGCGTTTGGCAGGGGACCTTTGTGGGCACGTTTCTGTCATGGATTCCTCTCAAACGGTGACCACAAACGATTCGACGGTCGACGACTGGACCCGCGCCCTGGCCGAGTCCACCGGCTCGCCCGGTGGCGGCGCCGGCACGGGCGTCATGCTGGCCATCGCTGCATCCCTGGCCTCCATGGTGGCCGGCTACTCGGAGAAAGAGGACGACGGCGGCATGGTTGCCTCCATCAGGGAACGCGCCCAGCAGCTCCGCCGGGAAGCCCTCCAACTTGCCGATGACGACTCCGCGGCATCCCGGGCCTTCGGCGCCGCGTTCCGGCTGGACCCGGGACCGGAGCGGGACGAGGCCATCAGCAACGCATCCGTGGACGCTGCCAAGGCCTCGGCCGTCCTCGGCGAGCGCGCCATCGAAGCCATTGACGACCTCGCCTGGCTGGCGGACAAGGGGAACCCTGCCTTGGTCGCCGACGTCGTCGTCGCGTTCGGCGCCCTCCGCGCGGCGGTGGCCGGGGCGCGGACAAACGTCAGCTTCGACTTGGGGTCGCTGCGGTCCGCCGGCACCTCACTGGAGGACGTCCGGGAGCAGCACCCGGACCTGTGGGCCAATGTGGAACGCCTCACCGCCGCCCTGGACCGGATCGACGGCCTGGCAGCCGGGATTGATGACCGCGCCGCCCCCACCGATAGCATCTGAGGCGGCGGTGGCCACCTCGGCCCTGGCCGTCCCGCTGCTGTTGGGGGCGGGCGGCGTGGGTGTTGAACTAGTTAGGCGTCCTCAAGCTGCAGGTGTGGTGTGGGCCGCCGGAATCCGCGGGTCAGGAACGCCAGGTACACCAGCCCGAGCCCTGCCCAGGCCAGACCCAGTGAGAAGGACAGGCTGCTCAGGCTTGTCCAGAGCCAGACGGTCAGCACCAGCCCGGTACCGGGCAGCACCAGGTTGTTGACCAGGCCCTTGGGTCCGCGCTCCTTCTGGTTGATGAAGTAGTGCTTGATGACGGACAGGTTGACCACCGAGAAGGCAACGAGGGCGCCAAAACTGATCAGCGAGGAAACTGTGGTCAGGTCGAGCACCAGGGCAAGCAGTGCCACCGTCGAGGTCAGGACGATCGGGACCACCGGTGTCCGCAGCCGCGGGTGGAGCCGTCCCAGGACTGCGGGCAGGACGCCGCTGCGGCCCATGGAAAAGATGATGCGGGAAACCGACGCCTGGGACGTCAGCGCCGACCCCAGGCTGCCCGCAATGTAGGCGGCGGTGAAGAATGCCACCAGGAAGTTTCCACCCGCAGTGCCCACCACTTCGATCGCTGCGGAGTCCGGGCTGGCAAAGGTGCCCACCGGAAGCAGCAGGTGGCTGATGTAGGCAAGGCCCAGGAAGATCAGGCCGGCCAGGACGGTGGTCAGCATGATGGCCCGGGGGATGTTCCGCTGCGGGTTCCTTGTTTCTTCGGCGAAGGTGGAAACCGCGTCAAAGCCCAGGTAGGACAGGCACAGGATGGCGGCGCCGGCCAGGATGGGTGACAGTCCGCCCGCACCGTCCACTCCTGTGAAGGGGGCCAGGAGGTCAACTGTTCCCGAGCCGCTGACCGAGACCCAGGCGAGCACAACGAACAGCACGATGAACAGGCCCTGGAGTCCCACCACCACGAAGTTGGCCCGGGCCACGGCGGTGATGCCGACGATGTTCAGCACGGTGACGGCCACGATCGACACGACGATGAACAGCCACGCCGGCACGCCCGGGAAGGCAGCGTTCAGGTAGATGCCGATCAGCAGGTAGTTGATCATTGGCAGGAGCAGATAGTCGAGCAGCAGGGACCATCCGGCCATGAAGCCCAGCCCCGCACCGAACGACCTCGTGGCGTACGTGTAGGCGGAGCCGGCAAACGGGAAGGCCTTGGCCATCCGGCCGTAGGAACGGGCGGTAAAGAGCATGACCACCAGCGCGGCAGCGTAGGCGGCCGAGAGGCGCCCGCCGGTCAGTTCGACGACGATTCCGTAGGTGCTGAAGATGGTCAGGGGAACCATGTACACCAGGCCGAGCAGCACCAGCGAAGGAACCCCCAGCACGCGGCGCCAGCCGGTTCCGTTTCTTTCGGCCTCAGTTTCGGGCGGGCTCCCCTTCGCGGGGTTCTGGGTATCAAAGGCGGAGGTCATGGGGGGTCCTAAAGGTTCAGGCCTGCGAAGTCGGGGCGGTACAGGGAACGGGAACGATCTGGGGAGGACGGTGCGCCCGGGAGCCTGGCCACGCCGTTCGTGGCCACTTTCCTTCTGTTGACTTAGATGCTTGCGAAAGTCCAACCGGCACTCCATAAATGAATGGTGTTCATTTAGTAAACCAGTGACGCCGGTCACGGGTCAAGGGCCTGCTTTGTATTACGGCCGCGTCATGTGGGGCCGGCCAAGGCCTCCAAGTCGCATTCCCGTCCCCTGTCCTACCCCCGCCGTAAGCTGGGAGCATGCCGAGTAACTGGGAAAGCCTTGACGCGCCGCTGCGTGATTCCGTGCAGCACAACGTGGAGGTCTACGAGCGCGTCCGCCCCGCCCTGAAGCTTGTCACCAAGGACGTCCTGCTGATCATGCGGGACATGTTGAAAGACACCGAGGTCACCCCGCTCTTCGTCACCGGCCGCACCAAAACGGTGGAATCGTTCAGGGAAAAGATCTCCCGGACCGAGGAGCCGCTGGAGCCGGGCGGGCCCCGCGTGCTGAAATTCCCCGACCCGTTCCGGACCCTTAATGACATGGTGGGAATCCGGGTGATCACCAGGCTCCCGGCCGAGAACGCGACCGTGGCCAACCTGATCAAGCGCCAGCGCCAACTCTTCGACTGCCGCGGCGACCGCGAGAAGGACATCGGCTCCATCGAATCGGGAACCTACGGGTACTCCAGCCGGCACCTGATCCTGCGGACCATCCAGAACGAGGCCGTTAAGGAATACCAGCAGGTCTTCAACCCGGACGCCCAGCCCAACGGCAGCTACTTCTTCGAGTGCCAGATCCGCACCATCTTCGCGCATGCCTGGAGCGAGATCGAGCACGACATCCGCTTCAAAGCCGAGGACCCGCGCGCCTGGACCCCACATTTCGACCGCCAGTTCACTGCCACTGCCGCCATGCTCGAAACGGTGGAGACGGCCTTCGCGGACCTGCATGAACGCTACGAGGAAGTCCGCAGCTTCTGGGACATGGACGGCGAGGGCGCCGCCCCGCTCACGCCCAACCGGATCCGCGACGTTTGGCGGACCCTGCTTCCGCACGTTGACCGCAAGGTGGACGACGACTGGGGCTGGGCTGCCGAACTCCTCGCCGCGCACGGGCTCAACCAGACCATGCAGCTGGCCGGGCTGCTCACCGCCAACCGCATCACCGAGGTCCGCAAGGCTTTGGACCACCGCTACTCCCCCGGCCCGGACCGCCTCCTCGATGACCTTCTGCTGTGGCAGTACGGCACGAAGCACATCGACCTCACTGCCGAGGCTTCCGACGCCGTCCCGCACCCCCGGCGCGACAGCCTCCTGCGCCGGCTCAAACAGATCGAGCGTTACCGGCTGACGAAGAAGTAGGGGGCGGAGGCAGCTGCTGTGATGCGATGCTGTTCACCTGCTGCCCGCGCCCGCCGACGACCGCTCCAGGTTGAAGTAGGAGCGGCCGTCCGGCGGGCGGATGTCCGCTACCGAATCGGTGAAGATCCGCATCGGGTGGGGCGTGAACGGGTGCTCGGCAATTGCGTCGAAGTCGAGTTCGATGCCGAGGCCGGGGTTGTCGGGGATGATGACGTCGCCTTCCTCCGTCAACTGAAGGCGCTCGTTGGAGATGTCACTCCGCCAGGGAACGTCTGTGGCCATGATCTCCAGGTACCGGAAGTTCGGCAGCATGGCTGCCAACTGAAGTGTGGCTGCGGTACTGAGCGGGCCACTTGGATTGTGTGGGGCAAACGGAATGTAGTGGGCCGCCGCAAGCGTGGAGATGAAGGACAGTTCCAGCAGCCCGCCGGCATGGGTGACGTCCGGCTGTATGTAATCCACTGCGTTCCGCGCGAGGACGGGAACGAAAGTATTCCGCCCGAACCACCTCTCGCCGGCGGCGATCGGCACGGGCGACTTGGAACGTACCTCGATCAGCGCGTCGATCCCATCAGGAGGACACGGCTCCTCGAAAAACACAGGCTGGAACTGTTCAAGTTCGCGCGCCACCCGGATCGCGGTGGGCACGTCGAACCGGCCGTGCCCTTCGATGAACAGCTCAACATCACCGCCCACGGCCTCCCGGACGGCAGCGACAGGCTCAAGCATGCGCCGCAGGTCCCCCGGCTCCAGCGTCAGGTCCGCGGCTTCGAACGGATCCCATTTGAGCCCGCGGAACCCTTGGGCAACAGTCTGCACCGCGGCGTCGGCGAAGTCCTCCGGTGACGAAGCTCCGGAGAACCAGCCGTTGGCGTAAGCGCGCACCCTATCACGGACCTTTCCGCCCAGCATCCGGTGCACGGGCACGTCGAGCGCGCGTGCGGAAACGTCCCACATGGCCATTTCGAGGGCACTGAGCGCAGTCATCGATACGGGTCCGCCACGCCAGTACGCATCGCGGTTCACTTCATAGATGTTCTGCGCTACCCGGGTAGGGTCCTTGCCGCGCACCGCGTCGGCAAGGACGGCCACGGCGCCGAGGACTGCGTGTTCGTGCCCTTCCAACGTTGCCTCAGCGACGCCCGTGATGCCGGCGTCTGTGCTCAGCCGGACAAAGATGAGGTTGGTCCGGTAGAAATCGACGACGACGGTGTCCAGGTTGGTGATTTTCATCGTTGAGGCTTCATTCCTTTTCAGCCACTGCGGGAGGGGCGGTGGAGTCACGGACGATCAGGTGGGTGGCGAGTTCCACCCGGTGCGAGTCGGGGAATTCACCGTGGGCCTGCCGCAGCACTGACCGCAGCGCCGCACGTCCCATCTCTTCAAGCGGCTGGGCTACGGAGCTGAGCGAGGGGACGGATTCGGCGCCCTGCTTGGTTCCGTCGAAGCCGATGAGGCTGATGTCTTCCGGGATCCGAATGCCATGGCGTCCTGCTTCGCTGAGGACACCCAGGGCGATGGTGTCGCTGCCTGCAAAAACCGCAGTGGGGGGCTGGTTGAGCTTGAGCAACTCCTGGAAGCCGGCAACACCGCTTTCCCGCCGGAACCTGCCGCCGGAAATGATGTATCGGGGATCTACCGTGATGCCGCGTGCCATCAGGGCCGCCATGTAGCCGTGCAGCCGCGCCTGGTTGCACTCTGCGTTCTCGATCCCGCCGATGTAGGCGATGCGGCGGTGCCCCAGGTCGAGCAGGTGTTCGGTGGCGGCCTTGCCGCCGGCCCAGTTGGTAGCGCCCACACTCACCACGTCAGCTGATGGCGGGTTCAGCGGATCGATGACGACGACGGGAATCTTGCGGCGCCGGAAGGCCTGCAGCTGTGCCTCGCTGAAGGCGGAGGTCACCACGATCATCCCTGCCCTCCCCTCGTCCAGCATGCGCTGGGCCCGCCGCTCAGGACTGGGCAGGCTGGAGTTTCCACGGCCGGTGACGCTGACGAGGATCTCCACGTCGGCACCCGCAGCGAACTGCAGGATCCCGTTGAGGACCTCGATCATGTAGGCCGAGTCCAGCACGTCGATCACTACCTCGACAATGGTCCCGACCTCCACCGTGGTCCGTCGCAGCTGGGGGGACTGGTAGCCGGACTGCTCAAGTGCTGCCAGGATGCGGGCGCGCGTCTCCGGGGCAACATCTTCGCGACCGTTAACCACTTTGGACACTGTGGGCGCCGAGACACCGGCCTGCCGCGCCACAGAGGCGAGCGTCGGCTTGGTCCGCGGCGGCGTTTTCGTTGTCATGGCGATCGCAATCTTTCGAATATTCCGGAGATCCAATTCTGTCCGTGCTTGCTTCCAGCGTCAAGACACGGCCTTAGAGCGCAGGGATGCTCCGAAATTTCCCGCCACTTTCTCTTGACCCCCATGGATTTAGCGGCTTTAGTTTAGAGAGTGATCTAAACCACAAGTTCGAAATATTTCGAAAAAAGTGGAAACGGAGCCGCCGCTCCGATACTTGCAAAGAAGCAATTTCCAGATGGAGAAGCAATGAAGCAGCCCCAGACCTCCCGCCGCTCTTTCCTCGCCCTTGCAGCCCTTACTCCCTTTGCGGTCGCAGCAACCAGCGCCTGCGGCACCTCGGGGCCGGGAACCTCAAGCGCAGGCGGGGGTGCCAGCATGTGGTATCTGTCCGGCGAGCCGAACCAGACCACCATGCAGAAGGCCGTCGATGCGTTCAATTCGGCGAACCCGGACAACAAGATCCAGGTCACCTACTTTCAGAATGACGCCTACAAGACCAAGATCAAGACCGCTATCGGGGCCGGCCAGGCACCCACCATCATCTACGGCTGGGGCGGCGGCACGCTGAAGACCTACGCAGAAGCGAGCCAGGTGGAGGACCTGACCGGCTGGTTCGAGGAGAACAAGGACCTCAAGGAAAAGTTCTTCCCTTCCTCCTTCGGCGCAGCCACCGTGAACGGCAAGATCTACGCCCTGCCCAACCAGTACGTAGCCCCGATCGTCCTGTTCTACAACAAGGAACTGTTCGAGAAAGCCGGCGTCCAGCCGCCCAAGACCTGGGATGACGTCATGTCGCTGGTCAAGACCTTTAACGACATGGGCGTGGCACCCTTCTCGCTCGGCGGGCAGTCCCGTTGGACCTCCATGATGTGGCTGGAATACCTGCTGGACCGCATCGGCGGCCACGAGGTCTTCAACGCAATCTTCGAGGGCAAGCCGAATTCCTGGCTGGACCCGGCTGTGATTGAGACCGGCACCAAGATCCAGGAACTCGTTTCCGCTGAAGGTTTCATCAAGGGCTTCTCCTCGATCACCGCAGACTCCAACGCCGACCAGGCCCTCCTGTTCACAGGCAAGGCCGCCATGATGCTGCACGGCACCTGGACCTACGGCGGGATGAAGAAAAACGGCCAGAACTTCGTCCAGGACGGGAAACTGGGCTTCGTCCAGTTCCCCACGGTTCCCGGTGGAAAGGGCGACCCCAAGAACGGCGTCGGAAACCCGGCCCAGTACATGTCGATCTCCTCCAAGGCGAACGAACAGGAAAAGGAGTCCGCGAAGAAGTTCTTCAAGGACGGCATCCTGACCGAAACAGTCATTGACACCTACATCAACTCCGGGTCCGTACCCATTGTTAACGGCATCGAGGACAAGCTGGACAAGTCCGAGGACAAGGAGTTCCTGAACTTCGTCTACGACCTGGCCAAGAACGCCCCGAACTTCCAGCAGTCGTGGGACCAGGCCCTGAGCCCCACCGCAGCCGAGGCCCTGCTGAACAACATCGACCAGTTGTTCCTGAAGTCGATTACGCCGCAGCAGTTCGCCGAGAACATGAACGCCACCCTCGGAAAATGAGTAACACCGTCTCCACCGCGCCCCGGACTGCTGTCACCAGGGGCGAGTCCGAACAAACCGGGAAGCGCAAGGCCGCACTTGCGTGGCTGACTGTGCCAGCGCTGTTCTTCTTCCTGGTCTTCGCCGTAGTGCCGCTGGCCGGCGTCTTCATCCTCAGCTTCGCCAGCTGGGACGGCATCGGCGCCATCGGTCTGGCAGGCATGGCCAACTGGTTCTCCGTCCTCGCGGACCCCGGCCTGTACAACGCCCTGGGGCTGACCTTCCTGATCATGATCGCCTCCTGGCTGGTGCAGACGCCGATCAGCCTCCTCCTGGGGGTCTTCACGGCAGGAAGCCAGCGTTACCGCGCAGCCCTGGCAGTGCTGTACTTCCTGCCCCTGCTGCTCTCCTCAGCGGCGGTAGCCATTGCGTTCAAGGCCCTGCTGGATCCGAACTTCGGCCTGGCCACGGGTCTGGGCCTGCCGTTCCTTGCGCAGGACTGGCTTGGTGTCCCGCACCTGGCCCTGGGACTGGTCATCTTCGTGATCGCCTGGCAGTTCGTACCGTTCCATACGCTCATCTACCAGGGCGGCGTGCGGCAGATTCCCAAGTCCCTCTACGAAGCGGCCGAGATCGACGGGGCGGGCGTCATCAAGCAGTTCTTCCACATCACGCTGCCCCAGTTGAAGTACACCATCATCACCTCATCCACCCTGATGGTGGTGGGATCGCTGACGTACTTCGACCTGATCTTCGTCCTCACCGGCGGCGGCCCGGGCAACTCCACCAGGATCCTTGCCTTGGACATGTACCTGCGGGGCTTCCGGGCCAACCTGATGGGCCCCGCCAGCGTCATCGCCGTCATCCTCGTCATCATCGGCCTTGCCCTTGCCTTGCTCCTCCAGCGCCTCGGAGGCAAGGACAAGCAGGGCAGCCAACTGGAAGGGCTGTAGCGTGAGCACCGTCTTGAACACCAGCACGGAGGAAACCAGGGCCGGCGCCGCTGCAGCCTCGTCAGGCCGCACACCGGGCCTGGGCTCCAGGTTCCGGCGGCTCAACATCCCCGCGGGGCTGGGCGGCTGGCTCTGGCTGGCCATCATCATCATTCCCGTGTACTACGTGGTGATCACCAGCCTGAAGACACAGGAAGGCTACTTCGGCCAGAACCCGCTGGCGCTCCCCACCTCGCCCACGCTGGAAAACTACCAGCTGGTCCTTGAGGCGGATTTCCCCAGGTACTTCATGAACAGTGCCATCGTGACGATCGGTGCCGTAGCACCCGCCGTACTGATTTCCTTCATGGCCTCCTTCGCCATCGTGCGGGGCAGCGGCAGGTTCCTGAAACTGGTCAACGGCATGTTCCTGATGGGCCTGGCGATCCCGCTCCAGGCGACGATCATCCCCATCTACCTGATGATCATCCGGCTCAACCTGTACGACAGCCTGCTGGCACTGATCCTGCCGTCCATTGCCTTCGCCATCCCTCTGACGGTCCTGATCCTGTCCAACTTCATCCGCGACGTACCGAACGAACTGTTCGAATCGATGCGGCTGGACGGCTGCAGCGAATGGCAGATCATGTGGCGGCTGGCCCTCCCGCTGACCCGTCCGGCCATCGTGACCGTCGCCATCTACAACGGCCTGCACGTCTGGAACGGATTCCTGCTTCCGCTGGTCCTCACCCAGAGCCCGGAGCTACGCGTGCTGCCCCTCGCTTTGTGGAGCTTCCAGGGCGAGTACAGCGTCAACATCCCGGCCGTGCTCGCCTCCGTGATGCTGAGCACGCTGCCCATCCTGGTGCTCTACGTCGTGGGCCGCCGCCAGCTGCTCAGCGGCCTGACCGCCGGCTTCAGCAAATAGAAAGGATTTCTCCTATGACCACCGCGAAACCCCTGCGGGTAGGCATGGTGGGCTACGCCTTCATGGGCGCCGCCCACTCCCACGCCTGGCGCACCGCGCCCCGGTTCTTCGACCTGCCGCTGCAACCGGAACTCACCGCCGTCGCCGGCAGGAACGTCGAGGGCGTACGCGCGGCAGCGGACAAGTTCGGCTGGGAATCGGTTGAAACGGACTGGCGCCGGCTGATCGAGCGGGACGACATAGACCTGATCGATATCTGCACGCCGGGCAATACCCACGCCGAGATCGCCCTTGCCGCCCTTGAGGCGGGCAAGCATGTGCTGTGCGAGAAGCCGCTGGCGAACTCCGTGGAGGAAGCCGAGCGGATGACCCTGGCCGCGGAGACTGCCGCCAAGCAGGGCATCGCCTCCATGTGCGGCTTCAGCTACCGCCGCACGCCTGCCCTGGCCCTGGCCAAGCGGTTCGTGGAACAGGGCCGGCTCGGCGAGATCCGCCACGTCCGGGCCCAGTACCTCCAGGACTGGCTGTCCGATGCCAACGCCCCCATGACTTGGCGGTTGGACAAGAGCAAGTCCGGGTCCGGTTCCCTGGGCGACATCGGGGCCCACAGCATTGATGCGGCCCAGTGGGTCACCGGCCAGAACATCACCGGGGTGTCGGCACTGCTCGAAACCTTCGTCCCTGAACGCCCCCTGGCGGGCGACCTTGTAGGACTGGGCGGGCACGGCGACCTCAGCAGCGACGCGCCCCGGGGGAAGGTCACCGTTGATGACGCGGCCATTTTCAGCGCAAAGTTCGACGGCGCTGCTTCCGCGGGTGCCATCGGCGTCTTCGAGGCCACGCGGTACGCGCTTGGCAGGAAGAACGCCATGCGGCTGGAAGTCAACGGCACCAAGGGCTCCCTGGCCTTCGACTTCGAGGACATGAACGTCCTGTCCTTCTACGACGCAGCCGAATCTCCCGACGCCGGCTTCCGCCGGATCTTCGTGACCGAACCCGAGCACCCCTATGTGGGAAATTGGTGGCCCACCGGGCACGGGCTCGGGTACGAGCATGGCTTCACCCACCAGGTGGTGGACCTCGTCACGGCAATCGGAGAAGGCCGTCAGCCGGAACCGTCCTTCGCGGACGCCCTGCAGGTGCAGCGGATCCTCGCGGCCGTGGAATCCAGCGCCGCCAACTCCTGCCAGTGGCAAAAAGTCTGAGCATGCTTCCGCACGCAACGAAGGAAACCTGATGACACGACCAATCACGCTTTTCACCGGCCAGTGGGCCGACCTGCCGTTTGAGGAGGTGGCCCGGCTCGCCGGCGAGTGGGGCTTCGACGGGCTTGAGATCGCCTGCTGGGGCGACCACCTGGACCCGCGCCGCGCGGCGGAGGACGACAACTACCTCCAAGGCCGGCTGGACATCCTGGAGAAGAACAACCTGCAGGCCTTCGCCATCGCCAACCACCTCACCGGCCAGGCAGTGTGCGACGACCCCATCGATGAGCGCCACCAGGGCATCCTGTCCCCGGAAATCTGGGGAAACGGGGAACCGGAAGGAGTCCGCCGCCGTGCAGCGGAGTCGATGAAGGACACGGCACGGGCAGCTGCGCGCCTGGGCGTCAAGACCGTCACAGGGTTCACCGGCTCGTCCATCTGGAAGGCAGTGGCCATGTTCCCGCCCGCCTCCCAGGCAATGATCGACGCCGGGTACCGGGACTTCGCGGACCGCTGGAACCCGATCCTGGACGTCTTCGAAGAAGACGGCGTCCGGTTCGCCCTGGAGGTCCACCCGTCCGAAATCGCCTACGACTACTGGACCGCCAAGCGCACCCTCGAAGCTATCGGGCACCGCAAGAGTTTCGGGCTGAACTTCGACCCGTCCCACTTCATCTGGCAGGACCTGGACCCCGTGATGTTCCTGCAGGACTTCGCAGAGCACATCCTCCACGTCCACGTAAAGGAATCCGTCCGCCAGCTGGACGGCCGCAACGGGCGTCTGGGCTCCCACCTTGCCTGGGCAGATCCGCGCCGCGGCTGGGACTTCGTCACGGCAGGGCACGGGGATGTGCAATGGAACCGGATCTTCCGGACCCTGAACGCCATCGGTTACACGGGCCCACCAGCATCGAATGGGAGGACGCCGGAATGGACCGCCTCATCGGTGCACCGCAGGCCCTGGCGATGGTCCAGGAACTTGCCCGGATCGCCCCGCCCGCAGCCGCGTTCGACGCCGCTTTCGCCACCCGCTGAACAGACGACTCAAGAGGAAAAAATGACAACCCAGAACAAATCAGCACTGGTGGTGCGCGGCGGCTGGGACGGACACCAGCCGGTCGAAGCCACTGAAGAGTTCATCCCCTACCTCAAGGAGCAGGGCTACGATGTCCGCGTCGAGGAATCCCCCAAGATCTACGCCGACGCCGACTACATGGCCGGGGTGGACCTGGTCATGCAGTGCATGACCATGTCCACCATCGAAAAGGACGAGTTCGCCGGACTGCGGGCAGCCGTGGAAAACGGCACCGGCCTGGCCGGCTGGCACGGCGGCATCGCCGACTCCTACCGCAACAACTCGGACTACCTGCACCTGATCGGCGGCCAGTTCGCCTGCCACCCCGGCAAGCACCCGGACGAGTGCAGCGGAGAACAGTCCGACAACTACGTTCCCTACACCGTCAACATGCTGCCGGCAGCCGCCGAGCATCCCATCACCAAAGGCATCAAGGACTTCGACCTGGTCACCGAACAGTACTGGGTCCTCTCCGACGACTACATCGACGTCCTCGCCACCACCACCCAGAAAGTCCGCGAGTGGGACCCCTGGAACCGTGAAGTCACGTCCCCGGCCATCTGGACCCGCCAGTGGGGCAAAGGCCGGATCTTCGTCGCCACCCCCGGCCACCGGGTGGAAATCCTCCAGGACCAGAACGTCCGCACCATCATCGAAAGGGGCCTGCTGTGGGCAAGCCGTTGAAAGTAGGGATCGTTGGCTGCGGAGCCATCATCGCGCAGTACCTCGTCAACTTCCGCAAGCTCAATGACATCGAACTCGTGGCGGTGGCCGACCTGGATCCGGCGCGGGCGCAGGCGGTGGCGGAGCAGTACGACGGCGTCCGCGCAGTGTCCGTGGACGAACTCCTGGCCGCGGACGACGTCGAACTGGTCCTGAACCTTACTATCCCGGCGGCGCACGCCGAGGTGGCGCTGAAGGCGATCGCGGCGGGCAAGAGCGTATACGGCGAGAAGCCCCTTGCTGCCACCACTAGGGAGGCGCGGCAGGTGCTGGACGCCGCGCGGGAGGCGGGCGTCGTCGTCGGCTGTGCTCCTGACACCGTGCTTGGCACCGGCATCCAGACGGCACGCAAGGCGATCGACGACGGCCTCATCGGCGCACCCGTCTCCGCGAGCGCCACCATGGTGACCCCCGGCCACGAGCGCTGGCACCCGAACCCGGACTTCTACTACCAGCCTGGCGGCGGGCCCCTCCTGGATATGGGCCCCTACTACGTGACCGCCCTGGTGACCCTGCTGGGGCCGGTGGTGTCGGTGGTGGGCGCGGCCAGCCATACCCGGAACGAGCGGACCATCGGCTCCGGGCCGCGGCAGGGTGAAAAGATCCCCGTCACCATCGACTCGCACGTGACCGGTGTCCTGACCCATGCGTCCGGTGCGCTCTCCACCCTGTTTATGAGCTTCGACGCCGTGAAGTCCAAGTCCCCGAACATCGAGATCCACGGCGAGCGCGGATCTCTGGTGGTCCCTGACCCCAACCATTTTGACGGCGACGTCCAGCTGTTTTCCCTTGGGGCAGAGGACTGGCAGACGCTCCCCGTGTCCGCTGGCTACGTGGACTCCGGACGCGGCTTTGGGATCGCGGATCTCGCCTCCACGGCGCCCGGCACTGAGCCCCGCGCCGGCGGTGCGATGGCTTACCACGCCCTGGAGGTCATGGAATCCGTGCTCGAATCAGCGCACAGCGGTTCGGCTGTCCGCATCACCAGCACGGTGGAGCGGCCGGACAGCGTGGAGCTGACTGTCCTGGCGGAGGACGCGCTTCAGACCCAGGAAGCATCCTAGGTATGGCCTACACGGCAGAAAACTGGCCCGTCGCTGCTGCGATGCTTCCCTTTCCGGGTACCAGCCCCGACGGAACCCACGTCAACGACGCGGATCCATCCGCCTGGGCCGAGGCGCTGGCTGAGGTGAAGGATGCGGGGTTTGTGAACGCGGACCTGACGGACAGCTGGCTGCGGCCCGGCGACCTGAGCCGGCACCGGCTCGCCGGATTCAAGCAGGTGGCAGAGGAGGTGGGCATTGGCATCCCGGCCATTTCCGCGATCCGGCACAGCGTGATCGATTTACGCAACTGGGAAGCTAACCTGGCCTACAGCCACCGCACCATTGACGCCGCTGCGGAATTGGGCTGCGAGGTTGTCTCGTTCGGGCTCCACCAGGCCATCACCCCGGAGCAGCAGAAGCAGCTGTGGTTCTGGACGGTGGAAGGGCACAAGGACCCGTCGGGAGACAAGGAAGCGTGGGGTGACGCCGTCGCCCGCCTTCGCGAACTCGGCCGGCACGCCGCGCAGGTAGGTGTCCTGGTTTCGCTCGAAATGTACGAGGACACCTACCTTGGCACCGCGGACTCGTCCGTGCGCCTCGTCCAGGACATCGGGCTTCCGAACGTGGGCCTGAACCCGGACCTGGGCAACCTGGTCCGGCTGCACCGGCCGGTGGAGGACTGGCGTGAGATGGTGGCCAAAACCCTGCCCTACTCCAACTACTGGCACATGAAGAACTACTTCCGGGACGAAGACGCCGCGCGCGGCACGTATGTGACCATTCCGGCTCCGATGGAAAGCGGCCTCATCAACTACCGCGAGGCCTTCAAGCTGGCGCTGTCCGCCGGCTTCCAGGGCATCCTCTGCACCGAGCACTACGGCGGGGACGGCTTGAGCGTCTCCGCCAGCAACCAGGACTACCTCCGGCGCCACGTGCTTCCCAAGCGGGACGGTTATGCGCTGGGCGAGAGCCATGTTGCGCAGGGACGGCAACAGCCGACGGCGGACCTCGTCAACGCGTGACTGCCCAGGGCCTGAAGGCCGGCCTTCCTACAAGGATCCAAACGAGGAAACCATGACCCAGATTTTTGACGACCCCGCCGACTTCGTGGAGGAGGCACTGGACGGCTTCGTGGCCGCCAACCGCGGGTACGTGGCCCGCGTGGACGGAGGCGTTGTGCGTTCCACCGAAATGGCGCACCGCCAGGTGGCGGTGGTGGTGGGCGGCGGTTCCGGTCACTACCCCGCGTTTGCCGGCCTGGTGGGCCCCGGCCTGGCTGCAGGTGCGGTGTGCGGCAACATCTTCACCTCACCTTCCGCCGGCCAGGCCTACCGCGTGGCCAAGGCGGCGGACACCGGGGGTGGAGTGCTGTTCAGCTTTGGCAACTATGCGGGGGACGTGATCCACTTCGGCGAAGCCCAGCAGCGGCTTAACGCCGAAGGCATCGAAACGCGGACGGTCCTGGTCACGGATGACGTCGCCAGCGCCCCCCTGGATGAAATTGATAAGCGCCGCGGAATTGCCGGTGACCTGACCGTCTTCAAGATCGCCGGCGCCGCGGCCGAAGCAGGACTGGACCTGGACGCCGTCGAACAGCTGGCCATCCGCGCCAACTACTGCACCAGAACGCTCGGCGTCGCCTTCGACGGCTGCACGCTTCCCGGTGCTGCCGAACCGCTGTTCAGGGTTCCGCCCGGCCAGATGTCGCTGGGTTTGGGCATTCATGGTGAACCCGGGATCTCCGAGCACCCGCTGCCTACGGCCTCCGAACTCGCCGAACTGCTCGTCTCCCGGCTGCTCCAGGACAAGCCTGATGGGGCCGGCAACCGCGTGGTGGCCATCCTCAACGGCCTGGGCAGGGTCAAGTACGAGGAACTGTTCCTGCTGTTCGGCAAGATCGAGAAACTCCTCACCACTGCGGGACTGACCATCGTGGAGCCGGAGTGCGGAGAGCTGGTCACCAGCCTGGACATGTCCGGGCTGTCCCTTACGCTGCTGTGGCTGGACGAGGAACTGGAGCGCTACTGGGCAGCCCCGGCCGACACCCCCGGGTTCCGCAAGGGCAGTATGGCAGGGCGGGAACGCCGGGCACGGCGGACCCTGGATCGGGGCGAACAGGAGGGCACCGCGGCTGCTGAGGAGGAAATTGCGACGGCGGCAGCGGCTGAGCTGGGCCGGCTGGCAGCCGTCGTGCTCGCGCAGGCGCGGGCCGTCGTCGTCGAGCATGAAAAAGAGCTGGGCAGGCTGGACGCGATAGCCGGCGACGGCGACCACGGCATCGGCATGCGACGCGGCGCGGAAGCGGCAGCGGCAGCCGCCCTGCACGCCACGGCTGCCGGCGCCTCCGTGCAGCGGGTACTGACCGCGGCCGGGGAGGCTTGGAGTGAACGCGCAGGCGGAACGTCGGGGGCGTTGTGGGGATCCGCCCTCGCGGCGGCCGGGCAGGCCCTCGGCAACAAGGACTCGTACAGCGGCGGGGACGCGGCGGCCGCCGTGAACGCCTTCGTGGAGGCCGTCACCAGCCTGGGCAAGGCTGATGTGGGCGAGAAGACAATGGTGGACGCGCTGCTTCCCTTCCGGGAGGCCTTCCTGGCCACGTTCGACGTCGGGGCGCCAGTGACCGGGGCGCTGGCCTCCGCGGTGACCGCCGCGCGCCAGGCCGCCGACGCCACCGCATCCCTGCGCCCGCTGAAGGGGAGGGCACGGCCGCTGGCCGAAAAGAGCCTGGGCCACCCGGATCCCGGAGCAGTGTCCTTTGCCCTGATCGCTACGCGGGTTTCCGATTACTTCGATTCTTCACAGCCGCTGTCCTATCCCAGGCAGGTCGCTTCCGTGTCCGGAAATGGAGCTCACGCATGAGCGCCGCTGCCGGGGCAGGATGGAGGATCGTCATCGGCAACGATGAAGCCGGCGTCGAATACAAGGAAGCGCTGAAGGCGCTGCTCGAAGCCGACAGCCGTGTTGCCTCCGTGCTGGACGTGGGCGTCGGTGCGGACGACCCTACTGCCTACCCGCACGTCGCCGTCCGCGCCGCCCGGAAGGTGGCAGACGGCGAGGCGGACCGTGCCCTGCTGATCTGCGGCACCGGCCTGGGCGTGGCCATCGCTGCCAACAAGGTTCCCGGCATCCGGGCCGTCACCGCCCACGACTCCTACTCCGTGGAACGCTCGGTGTTGAGCAACAACGCACAGGTCCTCACCATGGGCCAGCGCGTCATCGGCCTGGAACTGGCCAAGAAGCTCGTGGGCGAGTGGCTCAACCACTGCTTCGATACAACGTCACCCTCCGCCGCCAAGGTGGACGCCATCTGCTCCTACGAGCCCGAATCCACGAAAGCAGTCTGAACATGCCTGAAGCAGCAACCACCCCAAGCCCCGGGAACGGTACCCGGCACGTCGCCGTCGTCGGATCGGGGTACATGGGCGGCGGGATCGCCCAGGTCCTGGCGCTCGGTGGAGCACGCGTGGCACTCGCCGACGTGTCCGCTGAAGTGGCGCGGAGCAACTACGACCGGCTCCTGGCGGAGTCGGACCAGTTCGTGGCCGACGGGCTGTTCCCCGCCGGTTCCACTGAAATCTTCAAGCAGAACCTCTGGGCCGCCAGCGACATCGAGGAAGCCGTTGCCGACGCAGATTTCATCGAGGAAGCGGTCCCCGAGATTATTGCGGTCAAGCACCAGACGCTGTCCCGCATCAGCCAGGCGGCCCGGGCGGACGCCGTCATCGGGTCCAACACCTCCACCATCTCCATCGGTGAACTCTCCCGGCCGGTCAGCAACCCGGAACGGTTCCTGGGCGTCCACTTCTCCAACCCGTCACCCTTCATCCCCGGCGTCGAAATCATTCCGCATGCGGGCACCTCGCCGGAGGTGGTGGGGACTGTCCGCGGCCTGGTCCACGCGGCCGGAAAGCAAACAGCAGTGGTCAAGGACGCAACCGGCTTCGTCCTCAACCGCCTGCAGTACGCGCTGTTCCACGAAGCCGCGCAGCTGGTGGAACAGGGCATAGCAACCGCGGACGACGTTGACACCCTGGTCCGCACCACTTTCGGCTTCCGGCTGCCCTTCTTCGGGCCGTTTGCGATCGCGGACATGGCCGGGCTGGACGTCTACGACTTCTGCTACAAGTCCCTGCAGACCGATTTTCCGGAGCGGTTCGCCACGCCGAAAATCCTGAGTGACCTGGTGGATGCCGGGAAGCTCGGCACTAAGACCGGCGCCGGCTTCCTCAACGTCCCCGCCGAACGCATCCCCGAGCTGATCGCCTACCGCAACAAGGCGTACGTAGCCATGCAGAAGCTGCTTGACGAGCTGGGTCCGGCACCGATCAACTGAGCACTTCGTGGGTGTCCGATCGCGTCAGCAGAAGATCACCCCAAAGACACCTTGCGGACACCTGTGCCCGGGAGAATCGAACCAGGAAAACTCCCATGCGAGAGGCGGGGAAAGGTCATGGCCAGCAGTGACCACATCGACGTCGATTTCTGTCGCGAACTCGCGTCAGGCGACGCCGTCGAAGCGTATTACAAGAACACCCTGGTCCACCGCGGCCCGGTGACGGGCACTGCCCCGGACCAGGGGCTCGTCTGGATTCTCGACACCTTGACCGGCGACAGGCGGCTCCTCGACCTGGCCGAACTTGAGATTGTGCGCATTCCCCCGCGCTACCGTGAGGTCCGGGTGGAGGCACCCCGCCCCTAGCGCTGGGTGGACCGGCGTGGCTAGCCTAAACGGCCAGCCGCTGCCCCTCAGCCAGGGCAGGTGCGGAACACGCAGCCGGTGCCGGCACCATCGAGGGGCGGGGAGCCACCACGGGGATGGCGCCCGTCAGGACCTCAACCACCGCCATCTGGCCGGTGGTGTCCGGGACGCCGGGGTACTGCACCTGGGAAGCTTCGGCGGCAGCGGCAGCGGGGCCGTCCGTTGCCCGCATACGGACCAGGGCGACCGCGGAGATCAGGAACCACGCCACGTTGGTGAACACCGAGGGCCAGGCCCCGTGCAAGGTGCCGTTGATAATGAAGGCAACGGCACCGAACAGGTTCGCCACCTGGAAACCCTTGCCGGCCTTCAACCAGCCCATGGACACGGCCAGGTATGCACTGAGAATCGCAGCCGCGCCTGCCCAGCCGGCAATTTCCCACAGCAGTTCCATGGCGTCCTTTCAAGATGTCCCGGACAGTATCCGGGCAGGGGTTTCGATAGCAATGAAGGTTCGGTTTTGCCGGTGCTGCGTTTTCTCGAGCCCTGTCCGGGCGAGGGCCTCATACTGGCCGGCGGCACAATCATATCCCGCGGGGAACCGGCCGTTTTCACTGCTGAACCGTGATGCTGCACACCTCTGGACAACTCCCCTGCCCCGTAGCACGATCTGAGGTGTGACCTCCGACCCCTACCTCCGCGAACTCACCCAGCTTCGCCGCGTCAAGGACCGCATGGACCGGGAGTACGCCCAACCGCTGGATGTTGAATCGCTGGCCAGGGACGTCCATATGTCCGCCGGCCACTTCAGCCGCCGCTTCAAGCTCGCCTACGGCGAATCGCCCTACAGCTACCTCATGACCCGGCGGATTGAACGCGCCATGGCGCTGCTGCGCAAAGGCGACCTCAGCGTCACTGAGGTGTGCTTCGCCGTCGGCTGTTCCTCGCTGGGCACCTTCAGCACCCGCTTCAGCGAGCTGGTGGGGATGCCTCCCAGCACCTACAAACAGGAGGCGGAACGCTCGACGGCGGGCATCCCCGCCTGCGTTGAAAAACAGGTCAGCAGACCGGTCAGGAATCGAGAAGCGCCGCTTGCGGAGCCGCAACTAGCATGGCTGCCATGAACATCACCATCTCCTCCAGCTTCCTTCCGCACACCGATCCGGACGCCTCCATGGCGTTCTACCGCGACGCCCTGGGCTTCGAAATCCGCAATGACGTTGGCCGCGGCACCATGCGCTGGATCACCGTGGGCCCGGCAGGCCAGCCGGACGTCTCCATCGTCCTCTACCCGCCCGCAGCAGACCCCGGCGTCACGGACGACGAGCGCCGCACCATCGCCGAAATGATGGCCAAGGGCACCTTCGCAACGGTGGTCCTGTCCTCCCCGGACGTGGACGCCGCCTTCGCCAAGGTGGAGGCGAGCGGGGCCGACGTCGTGCAGGAACCCATCGACCAGCCGTACGGGATCCGGGACTGCGCCTTCCGCGACCCCGCCGGCAACACCGTCCGGATCAACCAGCAGCCCTAAGCTTGAACCCAGCGACGCCAAGGGAGGCTCCGAACCGGCCTCCCTCCGCCCAAACGGCCGAACAGAGGGAGACCTTATGAGCACGGACACGAGCACCAGCACCCCCGCAGCCGGAATGCACGTCGCTGACAGCCACGACACCATCCGTGTCCAGGGCGCGCGGGAGAACAACCTCAAGGACGTCAGCCTGGAACTGCCCAAGCGCCGGCTGACGGTTTTTACGGGAGTCTCCGGGTCAGGGAAAAGCTCGCTGGTGTTCGCCACCATCGCCGCGGAGTCGCAGCGGCTGATCAACGAAACGTACAGCGCGTTCGTGCAGGGGTTCATGCCCAGCCTGGCCCGTCCCGACGTCGACCGGCTGGAGGGCCTGACGACGGCGATCATCGTGGACCAGGAACGGATGGGCGCCAACCCGCGCTCCACGGTAGGCACCGCCACGGACGCGAACGCCATGCTGCGCATCCTGTTCAGCCGGCTGGGGAAGCCCTATGTGGGCCCGCCCACCGCCTTCTCCTTCAACGTCCCCACCCGCAAGGCCAGCGGCGTGATGAGCACGGAGAAGGGCGGCCGTGTGGAGAAGAGCGTCGTCCAGCAGGTGACGTACCTGGGCGGGATGTGCCCGCGCTGCGAGGGCATGGGCAACATCAGCGACATCGACCGGACGGCCCTCTACGACGACTCCAGGTCCCTCAACGAGGGCGCCCTGACCGTGCCGGGCTACTCCATGGACGGCTGGTACGGGCGCTTGTTCGAGGGGATGGGCCTGCCGATGGACAAGCCCATAGCGTCCTTCACCAAGAGGCAGCTGGACACCATGCTGTACGCCGAGCCCACCAAGATCAAGGTGGAAGGCGTCAACCTCACGTTCGAGGGCATCATCCCCAAGATCCAGAAATCCATGCTGTCCAAGGACGTGGAGGCCATGCAGCCGCACGTCCGCCGCTTCGTGGAGCGGGCGGTCACGTTCGACACCTGCCCGGAGTGCAAGGGCACCCGGCTGACGCCGGAGGCGCTGTCCTCGAAGATCAAGGGCAAGAACATCGCGGACCTCTGCAGCATGCAGATCAGCGACCTCGCCGAATGGATCCGTGACCTGGACGAGCCCTCGGTCCGGCCGCTGCTCGCCGGACTCCGGGACCTGCTGGACTCCTTCGCGGAGATCGGACTGGGCTATCTGTCCCTGGAACGGCCCGCCGGCACCCTCTCCGGCGGCGAGGCGCAGCGCACCAAGATGATCCGCCACCTGGGCTCATCCCTGACTGACGTCACCTACGTCTTCGACGAGCCCACCATCGGCCTGCACCCGCACGACATCGAGCGGATGAACAACCTCCTGGTGCAGCTGCGCGACAAAGGCAACAGCGTCCTGGTGGTGGAGCACAAACCCGAGACCATCGCCATTGCCGACCACGTCGTCGACCTCGGCCCGCTGGCCGGCTCCGGCGGCGGCGAGATTGTCTACGAGGGCGACGTCGACGGGCTGCGTTCCAGCGACACCGTCACCGGGCGGCACATCGGCTACCGGGCCCGGCTCAAGGAGTCAGTCCGCGCAACGGCCGGGGCGATGGAAATCCGCGGCGCGTCCACCAACAACCTGCGCAACGTGGACGTCGACGTGCCGCTGGGTGTCCTGTGCGTGGTCACCGGCGTGGCCGGCTCCGGCAAGAGCTCCCTCATCCACGGCTCGCTCGCGAAGCGCGAAGGCGTCATCACCATCGACCAGGGCGCCATCAAGGGCTCGCGGCGCAGCAACCCGGCCACCTACACCGGGCTCCTGGAACCCGTCCGAAAGGCCTTCGCCAAGGCCAACGGGGTCAAGCCGGCACTCTTCAGCTCCAACTCCGAGGGCGCCTGCCCCACCTGCAACGGCGCCGGGGTGATCTTCACCGAACTCGGCGTCATGGCCACGGTGGAATCCACCTGCGAGGACTGCGAGGGCCGCCGGTTCCAGGCCGCGGTGCTGGAGTACACGCTGGACGGCCGCAACATCGCCGAAGTGCTGGCAATGTCCGTCGAGGAGGCACTGGCCTACTTCAGCCAGGGCGAAGCCAAGACACCGGCCGCCCACAAAATCCTGGAGCGGCTGGCGGACGTGGGCCTCGGCTACATCACTCTTGGCCAGCCCCTCACTGCCCTGTCCGGCGGCGAGCGCCAGCGGCTGAAGCTCGCGACGCAGATGGCGGAGAAGGGCGACGTCTACATCTTGGACGAGCCCACCACGGGCCTGCACCTGGCCGACGTCGAGAACCTGCTGGGCCTGCTGGACCGCCTGGTGGAGTCGGGCAAGTCGGTGATCGTGATTGAGCACCACCAGGCCGTGATGGCGCACGCCGACTGGATCATCGACATCGGACCCGGGGCAGGGCACGACGGCGGCAGGATCGTTTTCGAGGGCACCCCGGCTGACCTTGTGGCCAAGCGGGCCACGCTGACCGGGCAGCACCTGGCCACCTACGTGGGGGCGTAGCCCGCTCCCGCGCGCAACCGCCTACGGTGGAGGCATGGCCGAAAACTACCGGTACGACGTCGAGATCCTGCACCTGCTGGTGTCCCCCGGGCATGCCTACTTTGGCCGTGCCCGGGACGGCGCAGCCAACGTGCCCACGGTGGACGCGGAAGAGGCTGAGGTGGTGGCGGGCAAAGGCATCGTGGGAGACCGTTTCTTCGGCAAGGCGGCCCACATGGATGCCGCGGTGACGTTGTTCGCCGTCGAATCCCTGGAGGCGATCGCCGCCGAGCTGGGGGCCGGGCCCTTCGATCCACTGCTGACCCGGCGGAACGTGGTGCTCCGCGGCGCGCAACTGGCTCCCCTGCTGGGGCAGGACTTCGTGCTGGAGTCGGGCGGCTCGGCGGTAACGCTGCACGCCGGGAGGCACGCCCAGCCGTGCGCGTGGATGGACGGGATGCTCGCCCCGGGCGCCCACGCCGCGATGCGCGGGCGCGGGGGCATCCGCTCCCGCGCCCTGTCCGGCGGCTTCCTGCACCGCGGCCCGGCAGTCCTGGTCAGCCCGGTACCGCTGGACCCTTCACAGGCCGGCGTGCCCACCGCGCTGCGCTCGTCGCGGCTGCCGTAGCGCTCCAGCGGGCAGCCTCCCAAACCAGCCCACCTTTGGCACCTTTTCGTGCCCGGTGCTGGTGACTATCCCGGCTGCCAGGCAAAAACTGGGCCAGTGTGGGCGAACTATCCAGGCACGGGTCAGTCCAGCCGCACGCCCCGGAGCAGCACGAGCGTTCCGCCCACCACTGCCGCCGAGGCAAGGAAGACGCCGGCGGTGCCAAGGCCCGCCGCGACAACGCCGATGGCGCTCGGCAGCACCACCTGGCCCACCCGGTTGCCCGCCAGCCTCAGGGCAAGGGCCCGCCCGCGCTGCCCTGCCGGAGCCTGCGATGAAAGCCAGGACATGGTGAGGGGCTGGCCGATGCCAAGCCCCAGTCCGAGCACTGCCATGACCACAAACAGCAGCCATGCCGGCATGGGTATCGCGGCGGCCGCCAACGCGGCGGTGGACAGGGCAAGGCTGGCAACCAGCAGCCGCATGCGGCCGATCTTCCGGGCAATCCGCCCCAACAGGATACGGGAGACCATGGAGAACACGGCCCGGACGGTCAGCATGGCGCCGACGGTTGCAGCGGTGAACCCGCGGTCGGCGCCAAGCGCGGGAAGGTACACCATGGTGAGGTCCACCACGGCAAGGACAGTGGCGCTGGTGGCCAGGGCCCTGGCTACCCCAGGGGTCCTCAAAAGACCAAGGGCGCTGCCTTTGCCGGCAGGTGCGGCAACTGCCTTTTTCTTTCCTCCCCCGAATTTCGCCGCGATGACAAAGGTTGTTGCGAACAGCACCAGGCTCATGCAGACCGAAAGGAAGAAGATGGCCTGGGTATCGGGGCGGACGGAAGCGCCGCCCACGAGCGAAATTGCCAGCGGCCCCAAAGCCTGCCCCAGGGACGCCGCGAACGTCAGGTAGCCAAAGGCGGAGTCCAACCGGGTTGCGGCGGCGTTGTTGGCCACCACAGCCTGCTGCCCCACCACGCAGGCAAGCTGTCCCGCACCCAGCAGCGCCGTTCCGGCCACCAGCGCCACGATCGACGAACCCCACAGCAGCAGAAACGCGGAGCACAGCAGAACGACGGCGGACCCGGCCGCCATCAGCCTGCGTTCACCCAGGCGGTCCACCAGGCTGCCCGTGGGAACGGCGAGCAGCAGGGGAAAGACGGCATAACTGGCGGCGAGCAACCCCAGGGCGAAGCCGGGAACGTCCAGCTCGAGTGCACGGTAAGTGGCGGCCGGCCGGACAAGGAAGGTGACGGCCTGGATCAGGGTTGAGTGGATCAGCAGGGCTGTGCCGGAGCGGCGTCCAAGTTCCCCGATCACGGCATGACAAGGCCGTTGCCGGTGATGGTGCGCAGGGCGGCGTCACGGGCGGCCATCACGTGGTCAAAGGCGACCTTGGCGGCCTTCTCCGGCTTGCCCGCCGCCACCGCATCCACCAACGTCCGGTGCTGGTCCAAGGCCTGGTCCCGCCGCTCCTGGGTGCTGTTGGTGAAGTGGCGGTACCGTTCCATCTGGCTGGAAATCTGCTCGTGGAAGCGCCGGGCCCAGGAATTCCCGGCAATGTTCGCGATTTTGGCATGCAGGGCCATGCCCTGCTGCATGGCGTCATCGGCAAATTCCACCATGGCGGCATTGCGCGCAAGGATGCCCCGCAGCGCTTCAATATCCGCCTCCGTCGCCTTGATGCAGGCGTTCCGCGCCATGAGGGATTCCATGGCAGCCCGCACCTCATACAGCTCAGATATCGCGGCTTCATCCAGCGGCGGCACCACCACGCCGCCGGTTGGCTGCTGCTCCAGCAGGCTCTCGGAAATGAGCCGCCGCACCGCTTCACGCAGGGGTGTTCGGCTCACCTGGAGCACCGCGGCCATTGCCGGTTCATAGATACGCTCCCCCGGCTTGAGCTCCAGGGTGAGGATCCGGCGCTTCAGTTCGGCGTAGACAACGTGGGCTCCGGTGTTCCGGGCCGGCGATTCTGGCATGGTGCAACCTCCACTCGGAATCATACATGTATACATCTATACAGGCGGCTCGACGAGTTCCAACCGCGAGCGGGCCCTGGCAGTTGCCAGCGCGCGGAAAAGCAGTTAACTTAGTTTTTCCGGAGGGGAGTATCCCTACTCCGTCCATCGTCAGTACGTAGGCCCCAGCGCCTTCCGGTGGACAGGCCAGCCTTTGGCCCGGGAGAGACCTCCAGTTGGTAACTACTGACTGGAAGCAGGTGCTCCATGAATGTTCCCCTGTGGATGTGGTTCGCTGTCATCGGATTCATCCTCCTCATGCTCGTCGTCGACCTCGTGGCCCACCGGCATGCGCACGTCATTTCCGTACGTGAAGCGGCGGCATGGTCAACGCTGTGGGTGCTGTGCGGCGTCGCGTTCGGCGGCATTGTCTGGGTGATGTACGGCGCGGAGTTCGGGCAGCAGTACTTCGCGGGCTACCTCATCGAAAAATCGCTCGCGGTGGACAACGTGTTCGTCTGGGCCATCATCTTCACCTTCTTCGCCGTCCCGCGCGAGTACCAGCACCGGGTCCTGTTCTTCGGCGTCCTGGGGGCGCTGGTGTTCCGCGGCCTGTTCATCGCGGCCGGATCGGCGATCATCGCCAGTGCAGGCTGGGTCCTCTACCTGTTCGCCGCTTTCCTGCTTTTCACCGGCTACCGGATGCTCAAACAGCGCAACGAGCACATCGACCCGGAAAAATCGCGGGCCCTGAAGCTGTTCCGCCGGCATGTGCCGATGACGGACGCATTCCATGGCCAGCGGTTCCTCATCAGGCGGAACGGTGTCCTGCTCGCCACTCCCCTGCTGGCGGTCCTTGTCCTGGTGGAGGTCACGGACATCATCTTCGCCGTCGACTCCATCCCCGCCATTTTCGCCGTGACAGACGAGGTCTTCCTGGTGTTCACGGCCAACGCCTTTGCCATCCTGGGCCTGCGCGCCATGTACTTCCTGCTGGCGGACCTCATCCACCGGTTCGTGTACCTGAAGGCCGGCCTCGCGCTGGTGCTCGTGTGGGTGGGCATCAAGATGGCGCTCAAGATCGACGTCTACTACATCCCGACGCCGGTCTCCCTCGCCGTCATCACCGCCATCCTTGGGGTCTCCATCGCCGCGAGCCTGATCGTCACCCGCGGCCAGGCCCGGCACGAGCCGCCCGTGCCGGCTGGACCGCCTTTCCGCAATGCGACGCCTGAGGAACTCGAGGCGTTGCAGCCGTTGTGGGGCAGGAGCTCCCGGGTTCGGGGCAAGGAGGACGTACCGCCCGCCGAAGAGTCCGTCCGGTAGCCGCTGCCAGGTAGGCAAAAGACGCAGCGGGGACAGCAGGCGCGGCACAGGGGCTTGCTGTCCCCGCTGTTTGCCCGCATAATCTACATCGTTGTAGGAAAACTGTGGCTGGCGGTTTAGGCGAAGAGGAGTGGCGTGACGAATGCAAGGACGACCTCCTTCCCGCTGGACCGGATCCGGCTCCTGGACAGCAGGTTCCGGCAGGCGCAGGAGACCTCCGTCCGCTACATCCTGTCCCTCGACGCCGACCGGCTGTTCGCACCCTATCTGCACGAGGCCGGACTGGAGCCCGCCGCGGAACCCCACGGCAACTGGGAATCGGACGGCCTGGGCGGCCACATCGGCGGACACTACCTGTCCGGCTGCGCCAAGCTGTATGCAGCCACCGGCAACCCGGAACTCCTGGCGAAGGTGTGGGCCGCCGTCGTAATCCTCGGAACCTGCCAGGCCGCGCACGGTGACGGCTACGTGGGTGGGGTGCCCCAAGGCCGGGACCTGGGCAAGGAACTGGCCCGCGGTGAGGTGGATGCAGACCTGTTCACGCTCAATGGCCGGTGGGTTCCGCTGTACAACCTGCACAAGACGCTGGCAGGGCTGCTGGACGCCCACGTGTTCGCTGGGTCTACGGAAGCGCTGGACGTTGCCGTCGGTCTGGCGGGCTGGTGGTTGCGGGTCTCGGCGCACCTCGGTAATGACGCGTTCGAGGACGTTCTCCACGCCGAATTCGGCGGCATGAACGAGGCCTTTGCCATTCTGTGGGAGCTGACCGGCCGGGAGGAGTACCTCCGGGAGGCCCGGCGCTTCTCGCACCGTGCACTGCTGGATCCGCTGGCTGCCGGGCAGGACCTGCTTGACGGCCTGCACGCGAACACCCAGATCCCGAAGGTGGTGGGTTACGCGCGGCTGGCGGGCCTGACGGATGACGCGGATTTAGCACATGCGTGCGATATCTTCTGGGCGTCAGTAGTGTCCCGGCGGTCAGTGTCCATCGGCGGGAACAGCGTACGCGAGCACTTCCATCCGGCATCGGATTTCTCCCCGATGGTCCAGGACCCGCAAGGACCGGAAACCTGCAACACGTACAACATGCTGAAGCTGGCCAAGCTGCGCTTTGAGGCCCGTGGTCACGCGGCCGCCATCGACTTCTATGAACGGGCCACGTACAACCACATCCTGTCCTCGCAGCACCCCGGAACGGGCGGGCTGGTGTACTTCACGCCCATGCGGCCGGGGCATTACCGCGTGTACTCGCGGGCGCAGGAGTCCATGTGGTGCTGTGTGGGGTCCGGCCTAGAGAACCACGCCCGCTATGGGGAGCTGATCTACAGCCGCGCCGGGAATGACCTCCTGGTCAACCTGTACATCCCGTCCACCCTCGACTGGCAGGAGTACGGCCTGCGCGTGCGGCTGGAAACCGGGTTTCCGTTCTCCGACCACGTGGCCCTGGTTGTCACCGCGGAAGCACCGGTGGAGGCCACCATCCGGCTGCGCCGGCCCTCCTGGGCTGCGGATATGGAGGTCGACGCCGGTACAGGGCCGGGCGGGAGCGCGGACGACGACGGCGAGTACGTGAGCATCAGCCGCACCTGGCAGGGCACATCAACCGTGCTCATCCGGCTGCGGGCCCATTTCGCGGCCGAGGCCCTACCGGACGGGTCCTCCTGGGTCTCGTACCGGTACGGCCCCGTGGTGCTGGGCGCCCGGGCGGGAACCGGAGATGTTCCCGGATTTGAGGCGCCGGATGAACGGATGGGGCACGTCGCCTCAGGACCCATGCTGCCGCTCAGCCGGGCTCCCGTGGTGCCGGACTGCGGTGCCATCAGGTTGGTGGACCGGGAGGCGCTGCGTGCCGAAATCGACGTGGTGGACGCATCCGGGCGCGCGGGCACTGTGTTGCTGGAGCCGTTCGCCGGCATCCACGACGAGCGCTACACCGTCTACTGGCCAACGGGCGATCCCGCCCAGCGGTCCGCCGAACGGCGGCTCCTGGACCAGGCCGCCGCGGAACGCACGGCGGTGGTGGACGAGGTCATGGCCGGGGAACAACAGCCCGAATCCGACCACGGCTTCGCCGGGAAGTCCACACGCGCCGGCGGCGTGGACGGGCTGCACTGGCGCAGTGCCACCGGGTGGTTCTCCTACGTCCTCTGGGACCTTGGGCAGGAGGCGGGAACCCTACGCGTCCGGTTTCGGGCTGCCGAAGGGCGCGACCATCAGCTGCGGCTGAACGGCGCAGTGCTGGACCGGCCCGCGCTGGAGCGTCAGGACGGCGACACGGTGGTGCTCGACTACCAAATTCCGGCGGCCTCCCCCGGCAACGAAGCTGACGGACGGTTGGTCTTCAGCGTCCAGGCCATGCCCGGCCACATGTCCGGCGACCTGCTCTCCGTCGCACTGCTCCGGCGGGGAGCCTGACTTCGTATCCGCCCGGCAGCGCTGCCCGCTTTGGTGCGTCCCGACGTCGTACTGCTGCGCCGGCTGCTGCGGAACCGCCGTCGCACGTTTAAGGATGGCCGTGCCGCAGATCCGTTCCCCCGGAAATCTGCGGCACGGCGGCTGTGGCCTGCTACCCGATCGGGGCAGGCGGCTGGTTCCCGCTGAGCACGGCGAGTGCGTTGTCCGCGGCGAGCATCGCCATGGCGGTGCGCGTCTCCACGGTGGCAGAGCCCAGGTGCGGCAGCAGGACCACGTTGTCGAGGTCCAGCAGCCCGGGATGCACCGTCGGCTCCTGCTCGTAGACATCGAGGCCGGCTCCCGCGATCACGCCGTCGCGCAGTGCGGTTGCAAGCGCCGCTTCGTCGACGATGGGTCCGCGGGCGGTGTTGACCAGGTACGCCGAGTCCTTCATCGCTGCCAGCTGCTCCGCACCGATCAGGTGGTGAGTGGCAGGCCCGTAGGGGCAGTGCAGCGAAACGACGTCGGAGACGGCCAGCAGCTCGTCGAGGTCCACCCGCCGGGCACCCAGCTCAGATGCAATGGCGGGATCGATTTCGCTGCGGGACTGGTAGACGATTTCCATGCCGAAGGCCTTGGCACGGCGTGCGGTGGCCTGGCCGATGCCGCCCATGCCGACCACGCCGAGGGTCTTGCCCTTGAGGCTGCTGCCGAGGAGGAAGAACATGCCCCACTTCCAGGCCTCGCCGGAGCGGATGAGCCGTTCGCCCTCGCCGAGCCGGCGCGTGGCCATGAGGATGAGGCTGAGCGCGATGTCGGCTGTGGCGTCGATGAGCACGCCCGGGGTGTTGGTGGCCACGACGCCCCGTTCGGTGCAGGCCGTGACGTTGATGTTGTCGTAGCCGACGGCTACGTTGGCGACGACTTTGAGCTGCGGGCCGGCGGCGTCGAGCAGTTCGGCGTCGATGCGTTCGGTGAGCAGGCTGACGACGGCGTCTGCGCCGGCGACCCGGCGCAGCAGTTCCTCGCGGCTGATGGATTCCGGGCCTGCCCAGGCGTCGACCTCATGCTCGGCGCGGAGTTTCTCGAGTGCTGGTTCGGGGATACGTCCCGTGACGACGACGCGGCTCATGCGGTTTCGATCCATTCCCGCAGGCGGCCGAGGCCTTCGCGGATGTCCGGAACGTCGATGCCCGAGTACGCGAGCCGAATGTACTGCCGGTCTTCGCCGGGCTGGCGGCGGCCGAAGTGCTCACGGGTACAGAAGGAGACGCCGGTCTTGTACAGGGCCTCGGTGGCGAAATCGCCCACTGCAGTGAAGCCCATGCGTTCCATGGCGTCGGTGACGTCCGGGAACAGGTAGAACGTGGACTGCGGGACGGCGACGTGCATGCCGGGGATGCCGTTCAGGAGTTCACAGGCTGCGTCCCGGCGGGTTTTCAGGATGTCGAGCATCTGCTGCACCGGTTCCTGGGGGCCGCGGAGTGCTTCGATGCCGGCCCACTGCACGTAGTGCGTGGTGCAGGACTCATCGTTGGTGTTCAGCGTGCTGAGCACCTTGGCAATCTCCACCGGGGCGACGGCGCAACCCAGCCGGGAGCCCGTCATGGCGAACTTCTTGCTGAAGGTGTAGAGGATGACGGTGCGCTCTGCCATGCCGGGCAGGGACGCAATCGAGTGGGAGACCCCTTCGTAGCGGGTCTCGAAGTACGCCTCGTCGGAGAGCACCCAGAGATCGTGCTCGATGGCGATTTGAGCGATGGCCTCACGTTCTGCGGCAGTGGACTCAGCAGAGATCGGGTTCTGCAGGTCGTTGTAGATGATGGCGACGGTGTTGGGGGTGATCGATGCACGGATCTGGTCGAGGTCGATGGCAAAGCCCGTGGAGGTGGGCACGTAGCGGTAGGCAACGGACGTGCCGCCGAGGTATTCGATCTGGGATTCGTAGATGGGGAAGCCGGGGTTCGGGTAGAGCACTTCCTGGCCGGGGTTCATGACCGCCTGGAGGAACTTGGTGATGACGGGCTTTCCGCCGGTCATGACCACCACGTTGTCCGGCGAGAACTGGATGCCGCGGCGCGAGCCGAGGTCATCGGCGAGGGCCTCCCGCAGCTGCGGAATGCCGGGGCCCGGGCAGTAGCCCGTGTAGCCGTCCGCAATAGCCTTGTTCATCGCCTCGACGATGTGCGGGGCGGTAGGGATGTTAATATCGCCGAGATGGAACGGGTATACCCGGTTCCCCTGCGCCTTCCAGGACGCGGCGGCCTGCGCGACGCTGAAGGCGGTCTCGGTGCCCAGCCGGTCGAGCCGGTGTGCGAGTTGCTGCATGCTGTTCCACTCCTCATCGAGTTGATAATCGGTACTGCCGATCCCTAGCTAATATATCAGAATGCGAGCTTTGATATATAGACCTGCTCCATGATTTATGGATACGCAGGCAGCGGCAGGGAGGGGAACGCCTGCCGGCGGAACGACGGCGGCACTCCCCTCCCTTGGTTGGCTTTCCTTGAGTGCGCCTAGGGCGTGTCTCCTAAAGCTGTCAGCCAGATGCTGATTGCACGGAGAACTGCTCCGCCGCGATAGGTGAGCGCGAGTTTGTCGTAGCGGGTTGCCAAAGCCCTCCACTGTTTGAAGATGTTGAAGTTCCGTTCGACGACGTTGCGGCCTTTGTAGTCCTCTCTGTCGAAGGCCGGAGGCCTGCCTCCCGTAGACCCGCGCCGCTTCCGGTGGCCGATCTGGTCGGATGGTTGCGGGATAACAGCGGTGATGCCGCGGTCGCGCAGGTGGGTCCGGATCGCCCTGGATGAATAGGCCTTGTCGCCGCGGACACGGTCCGGGCGGGTGCGTGGCCTGCCCGGACCGGAACGATTGATCTTCAGCTGGTCCATCAGATGCGTGAACATCGGCGCATCTCCGCCCTGGCCCGGGGCGACCAGCAGCACCAATGGCCTGCCCTTGCCATCGACCAGAGCGTGAATCTTGGTACTCAGTCCGCCGCGGGAACGGCCAATCGCATGATCATCCGGTTCATCAAACAGATTCATGTAATTCGACCGGGCCCCCTGTGGCGCGCGGAAGGTTGGTGCCGTGCTGGTGGGCGCGGTTGACGGTCGAGTCCACGGAAATCGACCAGTCCACTTCGCCTTGGGCGTCCGCGACCATCAGCAGGCCGGCCAGGATCCTGTCCCAAGTGCCATCACCGCTGTAGCGACGGTGCCGCTTCCAAATCGTCTGCCACGGACCGAACTCGGTAGGCACGTCACGCCAGGCGATCCCGCACCGGTACCGGTAGATGATGCCTTCCACCACGCGCCGGTCGTCCCGGAACGGACGCCCGCGACGGCCATCAGAAGTCGGCAGCAACGGCTGAATGCGGGCCCACTGACCATCAGTCAGAACAGAAGTACGAGACACTCATCCAGCATCCCGAACAACCGACCCAGACTTTAGGAGACACGCCCTAGGCGGACGTCACCGGGAACCGTTCCCAGACCCGGTGGGATGCCAGCAGCCCGGTCAGTTCCGTGACCAGGGCTTCAGCGTTCTCCCCGGTAACGATCCCGGGTGCATCCTCGGGCATGCCCGTGGCCGTCAGGACGTCCGTGCTGGTGGCCAAGGAGCCAATGGCCTTGGCATGACGGAACGCTTCGGTAAGCAGCAGGACCGCCCGTGGATCCAGTGCACTTCCGGGGGTGCCGGCCTTGGCGTCGAGTCCAGGTTCGGCGTCGGGTGCCGGAGCGGCAGAAGCCGCAACGATGACGGCGTCGAACTCCGTGGAGCGGGCGGTGAGGTACGTCCGTTGCACGGGGACCCCGCCGTCGTTCTCTTTTCCCAGGAAGCCGCCCTGGGGGGCGATGACCAGGGAGACGATCCCCTCGGCGTCCAGCGCCTTTCGTGCTGCGTTCACGGCAGCAAGGTCGCTGTTCCCATCGGCGAGAATCCCGACAATGCGGCCGGCAACGGGCCAGGTTTTGCCCACCTGCGACAAAGCGGGGCTGGGGTCGGACTCCGGAACTTGCTCTGTTGCCTGCGGGGCGGGGAGGCCCAGGCCCTTGGCTACCGCTGCGCACAGGCCGGCGTCCACGTTGGCCAAGGCTGCAAGCTGCCGTTCGCGGATGGACTTTTCGTAGCATTTGCCGAGCTCGAAGGTGTAAGCCTGGATCACGTGGTCCTGCTCCACCGGGCTCAGGCTGCGGAAGAAGAGGCCCACCTGGCTGTAGTGGTCATCGAAGGATGCCGGGTTCTTCCGTTCCTTGATGGAGGCAGCCACTTCCTCCGGCACGTCGATGAAAGCACCAAGATCCTGTCCGGCGAGGAACGGGCAACCGCCGTCGAGCGAGTTGGGGTGGTATGGAGCCGCTCCCCCGTGGACCCCCTGCTGGTGCATGCCGTCCCGCAGCATGTCATTCACCGGGGCTTGCGGACGGTTGATGGGAATCTGGCCGAAGTTGGGCCCGCCCAGCCGGGAGATCTGGGTGTCAAGGTATGAGAAGAGGCGCACCTGGAGCAGGGGGTCATTCGTGACGTCGATCCCGGGGACGAGGTGGCCGGGATGGAACGCCACTTGTTCGGTTTCGGCGAAGAAGTTGGTGGGATTGGCGTTGAGGGTCATGACGCCGATTGGCTGGACGGGAGCCAGTTCTTCGGGAACGAACTTGGTGGGGTCCAGCAGGTCGATGCCTTCAAACATTTGGTCCTCGGTGTCCGGGAACGTCTGGACACCGAGCTCCCACTCAGGGTAGGCGCCTGCTTCGATGGCGTCGGCGAGGTCACGGCGGTGAAAGTCCGGATCCATGCCGTTGATGATCTGCGCTTCTTCCCACACCAGTGAGTGGACGCCCTGCTTTGGCTTCCAGTGGAACTTCACCAGGGTGGTGCGGCCTTCGGCGTTGATGAACCGGAAGGTGTGGACGCCGAAGCCTTCCATGGTCCGGTAGGAACGCGGGATTCCCCTGTCGGACATGTTCCACATCGTGTGCGCCTGGGCCTCGGTATGCAGGGAGACGAAATCCCAGAACGTGTCATGGGCACTCTGCGCCTGGGGAATTTCCCGGTCCGGGTGCGGCTTCGCGGCGTGAACGATGTCCGGGAACTTGATACCGTCCTGGACGAAGAAGACGGGGATGTTGTTGCCCACCAGATCGTACGTGCCCTCATCCGTGTAGAACTTGGTGGAAAAGCCCCGGGTGTCACGAACCGTGTCAGCAGAGCCACGGGAACCCAGCACGGTGGAAAAACGGACGAAGACCGGAGTCTCCACGTCCTTGGCCAGGAAGCCTGCGCGGGTGATGTTTGCAGCAGTGCCGTAGGAACGGAAGACACCGTGGGCCCCGGCGCCCCGGGCATGCACCACGCGCTCGGGAATGCGCTCGTGGTCAAAGTGCGTGATCTTCTCCCGCAGGTGGTGGTCCTGCAACAGGATTGGGCCGCGCGAACCGGCCTTCAAGGAGTGGTCGGTGTCGCGAACGCGCAACCCCTGGGCAGTAGTCAGGTACTGACCGGACTGGGCCCGCGCCGTAGCCGGCGCCCCTGTTGGGCTTCCCGTAGGCGAAACCGCTTCAGGTCCTCGCTGGTCCGGCTTTGGCGGCAGCGGCTCCCGCGGAGTTGTCGGTTCCTCCAGGCTGGCGGGCTCGCTGGCGGGGACGCCGGGAATGTGGATGTTGCTCTCTTCTGGCACGAATTCTTCTCCTCAGGATGGGAAATCTGGCAGTCCGCTGTCGAAACCAAGATACTAAGCGTGCTTAGTACCCTAGGTAACGTTGGCCCGTGCCACAAATCCCCAAGCTAACGCGGCCCTGATCAACACCACTTCGACATGCAGCGGCGGTACGGGGTTGAACGGTCGCTCCTCTGGAACCACATCCTCGTCGACGGAGTCCCGGACGGCGCTCAGAGCGGAACGATCGAGTACCCGGTACTCGTGCGTTTTAATGCGCAGTGACTTGTACTGGTATCTGTACTAGAGCGCTGCCCGAATGCCGCTACGAACGCGTCGGGGTGGGCGGCTAGACAAGTTGAAGGAGGACGGTCAGGATGACCCCACGCGAAGCACGCGTCCCCGAGGTCCGCGTCGGGCAGAACGTCGACGAGCTGGCGCAGTATGAAGCTTCAGGGCGGTTGAGGCCGCGCCCATGGCCTGTTGGCCCGAGTGAGAGCTACGGGAAAGTGGACTTTGATGACGGCGAGGGAAAGACCGTCCTCACCGTCTACGTACAGCGCGGGCCCGAAGAAGGTTACGTCCTGCATGTCGAGCACCTAGCCGCGCCGCTGCGGGTGGATGGTACGCTCCTTCGCCTCAACCCGGTGCCTCGCGCTGACAGGGACGCTGCGGACTTCCGCCGGATCACCGCTGCCCGGACGGCTGCTGCGAAGGCCGAGGCCGAGCTGGAAGCCGCCGTCCGGGCTGCCCGCGCGAAGGGCGACTCCTGGGAGGCTATCGGCGCAGCCCTCGGCACGTCCGCCGGAACTGCGCAGGAGCGGTTTGGCCACACACCAAGACGACCGCCAAACCACCTGCCGGCGAGGTGACGAATGAGCAGCCGTCAGATTGGTCTTAGACCCTTTCGTCTGTGGAGTGTCCAAAAGCGAAGCGGACTCTGACCTGACGGTTCTTCTATGACCGTCTGACGTTGTTGGGAGCTGGGCGGGGGCTAGCTCGATGTCATTCAGGATTGTCAAGGGTGCTGTACTGAGGGTCCCGCAGTTCGCGCCCTGGGGTCCAACGGGTGAATCGATGGAAGTCGCGGGAGCGCTTTTCGTCGTGGGCGGAGATTGTTGTGTGCACAGCCTTAGCGGTCCCCAGGCACTCATGGAAGGTCCACCCCGGTGACCACGCCATCCTTGTCTGCTGCCACTGCTGGCGGAGGAACGCGGGGTATGACCTTCGCGGCCGACCCATCCTGAATCCCCCCGTTCAACATCTGTCACAGCAGTCACACGTTCATCTATGATTTGGCTACCGGCCACTCATACTTCGGCCATCACCGGTCCTGCGACGGCAGGGTGGGGCAAGGCATAGCCAAAACCCCTAACACCATGGAGGGACTGCCATGAGAACCACCCTGCGGCGGACCACTGCCGCCCTGGCAACATTAGCCATGCTCATTACACTTGCCGTCGTGGGCGGCGGGACCGTCAACGCGGCGGGACCGGTTACTGTCACGGCCGCCGCCGACACTTACGTGCAGGCGGACCGGCCAACGGAGAACTTCGGGACCAGCGTCCGCTGGTCCACGGAAGGCCGGACCAACATCTGGCGTCATAGCCTGCTGCGCTTCAACGTCACGGTCCCGGCTGGCGAAAAGATCACGTCGGCCAAGCTGCGGGCCTACTCGGAAGCGTCCACAACCGCGAGTGAGTACGTGGACGTTTACACCACGGCGGGCGGCTGGACTGAAACCGGCGTGACGTGGAACAACGCACCCGCACGGGGAACTTGGCTCGGGAAGACCGGTGGCTTTGCCGCGGGCGCTTGGGTGGAGTGGGACGTGACCAAGGGCGTCACGGCTGGCGAAAACAATCTGAAGCTCGAAACCCACGCGCAAAAGTGGGTGGGCTTTAAGTCTGACGAGTCGGCGGATCCGGCTCTGCGCCCGCGCCTGGTAGTCACTACGGAAGCTGACACCACAACGCCCACGCAACCGCCGGGTGACGGCACCACCGCCGCCGCTACTTTCAACTGGGGCACCCCAGTGGCAGGGGACGAATTCAACTACACCGGGGCACCTGACCCGGCCAAGTGGACCGTCTACAACAGCGCAGGCCACGCGGGCAACGGCATCCGCTCACCGCAGCAGGCCGCCGTTGACGGCTCCAAACTCGTGATCAACGGCACCCCTAACGGAACCACCGCCGGCATCGGCGCCAAGTTCGACAACCGCAAGTATGGGCGCTGGGAAGTCCGGGCAGCAGGATCCGGTGACAACGAATATCACATGGTGTCCATCCTTTGGCCGGACAGTGAGAACTGGCCGTGCGACGGCGAGATTGACTACGCCGAAACTGCTGGCGCCTGGAACGTCATCAAGTTCTTCCACCACTACTCCTGCGAGAACAAACAAATCTCGGCGCAGAAGGCCCTGGACGTGTCCCAGTTCCACAACTACGCGGTCGAGTGGACCGATAAGGGCATCGTTGGTTACGTGGACGGCGTGAAGTGGTTCGAGGACAGGGACCCGGCACACCAACCTCCCGGCCCCATGCACCAAACGCTGCAGCTGGACTGGTTCCCTGACAGCACGGCTGACGGGGCCGGGGAAATGCGGGTGGACTGGGTGCGCGTCTACAACGTGGGCGCGCCTTCACCCACACCAACCCCGCCTTCGCCCACACCAACCCCTCCGGCGCCGCCGGCCAGCGGGGATGCGTTCGACTTCGCCGCTACGGGTGATATGAACCCATCCGGCGTGACGGACCCCAATTCGGCTTCCGGGAAGAACGCGGCCAGCATCCGGGGCGCGCTGGATAGTGGAGCGCTGGATAACTTCATTGGCGTAGGTGATTTCCAGTACAGCGTCGGTACCTGCGGCTCGGGCAACGATTCCTACGCGAACTATGAACGCAACTGGGGGCCGATCAAGTCCAAGACCTACTGGACGCCTGGGCCGAACCATGACGTGGAGCCGGGCCGGAACGACGACCTGGACCGCTACATGGACGGGCAGTGTGTGAGCACCTCCAAGTCTGCTACCAGCACCACGCTGGGCAGGTTCCAGGACGCGCTGGAATGGTACGCGATTGATAAGGGCAACTGGCACATCCTGTTTGCTCCCACAGCGATATGGCGTTACAACACCACGCGGGCAAGCCAAATGACCGCAGAGTTTGACGCGGACCTCGGGCGGGCCAAAGCCGCGGGCAAGCACTTGGCGGTTGTCTACCATGACCCGTACTTCACGTCCAACACGTCCAGCCACAGCCGCTTCACTCAGGGCAAGCCGTGGATTGACGTGTTCGACAAGCACCGGGTGCGGGTGCTGCTGTCCGGTTCGCAGCACAACTATGAGCGGACCTGCCCGGTGAACAAGAGTGACGTTTGCACCACTGACGGGATGCAGCAGTTCCAGGTGTCCACGGGCGGCATCAGCCTGCGTTCGTTCACGAGCTCGCCAAGCTACATGCAGAAACGGTTCAGCGACACGTGGGGGCACCTGCGGATGAGCTTGAAGGCTGACGGTTCCTACTCGTGGGAGTTCAAGCCTGTTCACGGCGCCATGCAAACCGACAGCGGATCACGCTCCGCACCATAAGCAAAAGAAAGGGTGAGCCCCCCAATCGGGGGGCTCACCATCTGCCGGAAAGGAAGTACCACCATGCGCATAAGGAAAGCTGCATCAGCAGCAGTAACAGCAGTAGTCGCAGCGGGCACCATCGCATCAGCAGTCGGCGGCGCGGACAAAGCCCCGGCACAGAACACCGAACCAGCCAAGAACCAAGACCCATCAGCCAACGGCACAGTCGCACCATCCCTGTGCTACGCCACCCAAGAGGACGGCACAGGGTTCTGCGTGGACAGATCAGTGTGCAGCGGTGGATGCCTGCACGTGGACGGAACCAACGCAGTGCAGAACCGCAAGTGGTACGAGCTGAACAACTGACGCCAAAAGGATGACCTGATAGCTGACTTCCTGCGATGGCTGGCCTTTTGGGCCCCTCTCTTGGTTTAGCTGCAGTTGTAGCGATCATCCTCGCATTCGTTGTCACCGCAGCCCTGCGGCCATCCAGGCCGGGCCGGCATAAAGGCGCCTATGTTCCTGCAAAGGACCGCCCGGTTATTAGGAACGCCACCAACCACAGTGCAACCACAGATGCCGTTGGACCCCGCTCCAAACGATTCCCTGACTTGGAGCGATAGAACGCAACCGAGGCTCCACTCCAGCATGCCTGCGCGTCATTGGCTGCAGTTAAATGCACCTGCTGGAATCACCAGTCGCGATGAACCTGTTGTGGGGATACATGCGTGTGCTCTCGTTAAATGAGTCTTCGAAGCAAACGCCGATAATGGAGATTATGTAAAGTAAATAGGTTGAAGCTTCAACTATAGATCTTTTCTGAGTTTACACCGGCAGGCTCTCTCGCAGCTCACCAGACGTGTCCGAGGGCAGCGAAAACATCAGTGCTGCCGCCGAAGGGCGCTTCCGCCCAGAAGGTCATGGAGACCTCGGCGAGGTTCAAGCGTAGGACGCCGGCGCAGTTTCAGCACTCGCCAGCCGACGTTATGTCAGGCTGCACTTACCGAGAACCGGGACGCCCGTGCTGACGGCCGTCGCAAAGGATTGTCCTAGCCTTCGCACTCGATGCAGTAGGAGTGGCCTTTGCTTTCACGTGCCAGTTGGGACCGATGCCGGACCAGGAAGCAAGAAGAGCAGGTGAACTCGTCCTTGCCCTGCGGGATGACCTGAACAACGAGTTCCTCGGAGACAATTTCTCCACCTGGGGTCAGGCCCTCATCGAGGGCGTCGGCTTCGTCCAGCTCTGTGACGACGCTGCGGGCATCCGGGGCGCTGGCGGACTTCAGCGCCTCCAGGGAACTGTCCTGGGATTCCTTGACGTCGGAACGGACTTCGTCGTAATCGGTTGCCACGTTAAGTGCTTCTCATTTCTGGTGCTCTGTTTCTCTTTGGACGAGACTGCAACGCACACTACTGTGCCGTTGTTCCCACGTCCCATCGCGGATGCCCGTCAACAGATTAATAGGCGCACCTGCGATAGTCAGCACCACTCCCCCGCCCCAACGTGGGGGTCTTCCAAAATGGGCTCTCCCGCCCACATCCCACGCGTGGCGAAGCTCCGACCAGACAGCGGCTGACCGGAGCTTGACCTCAGTGTCCGACCTCAACCTGAGAAACCGCTGGGAAGCGGCAATAGACCCCGCCCGCACCAAACGTTGGGATTGAGGCAAAGGCCGCCGCGAGACCAGTGCGAGCAAGGCTTGACGTGCGTCAGGGCGACCCTGAAACTCAAATACACACTTTGAGGTTTGGAGGCGGCCGTGGTGGGTCAGCGCATCGGGTACGTACGGGTCAGCACTCTGGACCAGAACGAGAAGCGCCAGCTCGAAAGCCAGACACTGGACCGGGTCTTTACGGATAAAGCCTCCGGCAGGGACACGGCGCGGCCGCAGCTCGCCGAACTGCTCCGCTTTGTACGCGACGGCGACACCGTCGTTGTGCACAGCATGGACAGGCTTGCCCGCAATCTGGACGACCTGCGTGCGCTGGTCCAGGGGCTCACCCGGCGAGGGGTTCGGGTGGAATTCGTCAAGGAACAGCTCGTCTTCACCGGCGAGGACTCCCCCATGGCCAACCTCATGCTCTCGGTCATGGGCGCCTTCGCCGAATTTGAGCGTGCCCTGATCAGGGAGCGCCAGCGCGAGGGCATCGCCCTGGCCCAGCAACGCGGCGTCTACAAAGGGCGGAAGAAGACCCTGACACCGGAACGGGCAGCCGAGCTGGTCGAGCGGGCCGGCAGCGGCATTCCTAAGGTCGTCCTCGCCCGAGATTATGGCATCAGCCGCGAAACGGTCTACCAATACATCCGGCTGGCGAACGGAATGAACCCAAAGCCCCTTCCACCCACGCAGCTCCTTTAGCATGCAAGCACCTAACAAAACGTCCGTTATCGGACTTTGGGCGCTCCACAATTGAGTCAACCTGGCGTGGGTTCTGCCGGCATGCCATCGCGAAACTCGGATAACATGCCTGAGTGCAACCACTGGAAGTCTTTCTGGACGAGGGGGCCCTCAACGGTGACGCTCGGTTTCCGTCAGCCAGCGCAGTCATCGTGCGAGACGCCGCAGCCGTTTCGGAACAGATCGAAGACCTCATTCATGAACTAAACCTGCAGCCGGACTTTCAGCTGGAGCCCAATGCCGCGCGCCTCGAACGCATCGGATTTCACCACGTTGACGATAACTTCCTCGCCAAATCTCGCTTCAAGGCGCTGCTCCCACGTCTGGATTTCGAGTGGCTGTGCTCCTCAAATCTGCTTGTGGGAGATGATGATCCATACAACACGCTACCTGCTCAGTTTGAATGGGTCGTCACCCGCACACTTCAAAAGTATCGGGGCCGGGAAGTAAATTTTGTATTTGAACAAAATCAGCGCCTGCAAACGCGGTATCCACTAATAGTCAGATCCGCCGCCGAAGCTGCACGCACATCGTTGGCCTTAGTTTCCCACTCGATCGGAACGAAGGCAGACCGGGTGCTATCCATTGCTGACTACTGCATTGCAATTTCTACTCAAGCAATTAAAGTGTGGGCGGAGCTCTGTTGTGACATTCACCGTTTGCCTAAAAAGTTTGAGTACAGGGACTTCGCAACCATAGAACCATCATGTTCGTCGCTGTTCGCTTCAAACTTCCGAAAGAGTGTTTCCAGCAGGGCCGTTCGGCTAGCCGATCATACTTACTTCCAAGTTACCGGCATCCATGCACCCACCTGCACTAAAGCTGCCCGCGAATAGTATAAAATAGCAGCTTGCGGGGTGCGGCAGTTCAAGAGTGTGCGACTCGCACACGCCAGCACCTTAGTCGGCTTTGCCTTCATGCGTGATTTCCGCGCCCCGCACTCCACGCTTGGAGGCTCTTATTGAAGGTTTTGCCCCGAATCCGCAGCGTCAATAATCTTATGCTCGCCGCATCCTTGCCTGACTCGGCGATTACCTGGCTTGACCGGCCGCTCAACGCATCGGATGTCCACGTCCACACCACGCGTAAACCTAAGGGCGGGTACCGGACAGTATGTCGGCCCCTTGACGAGGCCCTGCTCAGGCTCCAGAAACGGCTCAAGGAATTCATTGACCGGAAGGTCTTGGACCCCCATCCCAATGTTCACGGGTTTACCCGCGGACGCGGAACTTCGACAAATGCCAAGGCGCACCTAAACGCGCGCGCCCTGTTGACGGTGGACATCACGGATTTCTTTCCTTCAATAAGCCGGCAACAGGTTGAAGGCGCTCTTCAAGTCCATGGCGCCAATCCAACCGTTGCCGAAGCAATTACTAATGCAAGTACCTTCAGCGGGTCCCTTGCAACGGGCTTTCCGACTAGCCCAGTATTATCAAACCTTGTGTTTCGCCCCTTGGACGACAAGTTCAGATCGTTCTCAGCCGAGAACGGGCTCGTGTACACGCGATACGCAGATGACCTGACCTTTTCCGGACCAAGTGTGGGTGACGAGCACTTGGAGGTGATAAGCGAACTACTGCTGTCGTTTGGGTTCCATACAAATAGGCGAAAAGTGCGTTTTCAGCGTAAGGGGCACCAACAGGTGGTAACCGGGCTCGCCATAGCTCACTCTGATCATCTCAGACTCCCGAAAGCGCAAAAGAAAAGACTACGCCAGGACCTTTATTTTGCCGAGAAGCATAGTTTAGCAGCGCAGGCACGCTATAGGAACTTAGATGAAGCAGACTTCAGGGAGCAACTTTTAGGAAGAATCAACTACCTGATGGGCATCGAACCCAAAATTGGCCTGCAGATGCGTCGCGAGTTCGATCGAATCGATTAGAACGTGGACGTGGGCCGGTCTCTCCGGCCTGCTTCCACATCAGCGTCAACTGCTGCCCTTGGCTTCGGGGTTAGAGTCGCTTGCAGCGCGCGCACTCCCCCAGCTTGGTGGAATCTATGTTGTTGGCGATCAACCACGGGAGTAGAAGTAGCTGCGAAAACTGTTCAGTATTCGGGTTCTCTTCAGGCAGATTTGAGATGAGGGCACCAACTTTGTTGCAGGGGGCGTCTGTGACGGCGTAGACAGTGCCTAGATGAACAATGATTCGGGTTCTGGTGTCAACATGGGTCCTCCCTACTTTTCCAAGCGGAGGTAGGCTCAGGAGATGCCATGGACTTCCAGTTGGGGAAATACGCCGACATGGACCGCACCTGTATTCGAAACACTGGGTCGAGCGCTGTTCGCCGCACAGGAGTTCGAAGACAGATGCCGGTATCTGCTACGGACGCTGAACCTGGTTGAGGCTTTTGAGAACGCACCGGATGACCCGGTTCATTCCTTGATTGCACGGATTCCCAAAGACAAGCTGCTCGGTAAGACGATTGAAGATCTTAAGAGGCGCGAGGGCTTCGACGAGAAATTTATCGAAGCGCTGAAAAACGCAACGAAAGCACGGAACTTCATCGCCCATGAAAGTGCTCATTTCAGTCCGGCCGGACGCAAAAACGAGGCTATTCAGGGGATTGAAGTAGGACTTCGTCGGGAAGTGCGTGAACTAGCGGTGGGCGACCACCGCGTCTCCGAAGTGCTTCTTGCCATCGAGGACTGGGAATCTGCCCTTGGTATTTCCTGGATAGAAGAAAGATATGCGGACATCCTTGAATCGTGGGTGCTTTTCCCGATGAAGGGCCTTCTCCGGGACGAAGGCATGCGGCCGCTTCCTTACCCTGCCGGCAACCCTTGGTTCGAAGCCCGCCGAGCCGCCGACATTGCCCTTGCTGCAAAATTCCAAGCGAAACGTCCTCCAGGGGCAACTCCCTAGCTGCAGAGTCTTTTTACTAAAGCAGCCCTTGGCACGCTGGTTGACGAAAGCTCCATTATCGGCTCTTAAAAACAGGCGGGGGAGTGCCTCCAAAAGGGGCTGTTTCGTGTCAGCGTTCGTGGCGTTTTTCCCACGAATCCGGAGGTCAGAACTGCTCAGCCAGCGCCCGGTTTACGGCGGGGATGTCCAGGAAGGCAGGGGCAAAAGGCGCATTGGAGCCGGTCATGTCGGCCACCCACGCGGGAGTGTTCTGCATCGTCAGGAGGCAACGGGTCGGCCAAGGCCTCTAGGGTCTATCGGACCTGGCTCCGCGCCTCGCAGCATCCTTCGACCCGGTTGCCTGCTACGCCTCGTGTGGAGCATGAAGCATGACACTTGCCGAAAACGTTAATAAGGGGCACTCGCATTCACATTCGGTCTTGTGTCAAGGCCAAATCGGATCCTTACTTGTTGGAGGAGTCCAAGCGACCTTCGAGGCCGGCGGTATTTCGCCTCCGGTGTATTTGCAGGCTCCATCGCCCGCTCACATTGGGAGGAACATGATGTTCGCGAGAGTCAGCACTTACCGTCCAGGTCCTGACCGTACCGGGGCACCATCAGAAGACACCATCAGGCAGGTACTTGAGTTACCGGGATGTCAAGGGCTCTATTATTTGCTCGGCAAAGACAACAAGTCCCTGTCTATAACCCTCTGGGAGGACGAAAAAGCCCTCGAGGGAAGCCAGCAGGTCGCGGACCGGATTCGCTCCGAAACCAGTGCGGAGCAGCACATGCAGATCCTCGAGGTCGAGGAGTTCGAAGTGCTTACTCGGCGCGTCAGGGAATGACCTGCCAGTGGCTGAAGTGGGACACGGTGACGGCGCCGGGTGCGAACCTGACCGCCAGCCGTCGCACCGCTGGCCGGTGCGATTCACGGGCGCGCAGGCGCCCGGCAACCCGCCGGGCGCCCGTCTTCGCCGTGGCCTTGACCGGACCCTGAGTCAGGAGAGCTGCGATTGCCTCGGTCGCTTCGCAATCTTTCCAGCGTCGCTCTCGAAGAACCCTGGGTCGACCGGCATGTCGAAGAGCCTGTGATAGTGGTTGTGGGCAAGTTGGTGGTAGGCGAAGGCCGTCTGCATGGCGTTGACCCGGCCCTGGGCATCCTGCGCCGCGTTGACCGATGACTTCGCCAGTTTGAGCCCGAATAACGGCTTCTGCGCGATGCGCTCCGCCAGATCCAACGTGAATGCCGCCAACTCATCTCTGGAGACAACATGGTTGACCATGCCGAGACGGTGAGCCTCGGATGCCGAGACCGCCTCAGAGGTGAACAGCATCTCCTTCGCCCGTCGCACGCCCAGCTCCCACGGGTGGTTGAAGAACTCGGCTCCATTCAGTCCCATGGACACTGTGTTGTCGATGAACTGCGCGTCGTCCGTCGCCACGATGAGGTCGCATGGCCACACCAGCATCAGCCCACCCGAGACGACCTTGCCCTGCACCTCTGCGATGGTCGGCTTGGGAATGTTCCGCCAGCGTTCCGACAGTCCTAGGTACAACTCCATCTCCAGGGCCATATACCCCTCCGCACCTGGGCACTCGAAGCCACACCACGTGCCAGTGGGCTCGAACTCCTCAAAGACTGCTGCCCCTTCCGATTCATGGAAGTCGTGCCCGGCGGAGAAATGTGGTCCGTTCGCGGCAAGGATCACGACGCTGACCTCGTCGTCCCGCGCAGCCAGGTCGAAGGCCTCGTTGAGTTCGCAGAGCAACCGGTAGGTCTGCGCATTGCGCTGCTGCGGTCGGTTCAGCACTATTCGCGCGATCCTAGGCGCCGGTGTTTGGTACTCGATCGTGGTGAATTCGGTTGCCATGCCTTAGCTCCGTCTCAGATTGAATGTCAGTTGGATGTGGGATCGCCTCAGGTGGACGCCAAGCAACCCAGTTCCGTGCAAGCGCCCCTTCTATAACCGCGAGAGCGCCGGCACAGCTCGGTCAGAGGAGTGCTGCGATGACGGCATCACCCAGTCGGCGACTGCGCTCAACGAAGCGATGGTCGGGCGTCACGCCGGCGGCGAGCAGAGTGAAAGTCAGCTCCCGCTGGGGGTCGACCCAAAATGAAGTCGACCCGACGCCCCATCCGCCGAAGGTGCGCGGGCTGCCCAGCAGCGGCAGAGGGCCATGAATGATGCCTTCGCCGCGCGTGAAGAACCCCACACCGATGTTCCCGGGGACAGGCGACCAATGATGAGCCCCAACCGCGTAATTCCACAGATCGATTGGCAGATCGCCGGTGTGGTTACGAGTGGCCCATTCGAGCATCGCGGGCGAAATGATGCGCACGCCGTCCAGTTCGCCCCCGCGCCGGAGCATCTCGGCGAACCGGGCCAAATCGGAATGGGTGGTGAAGTACCCGCCACCTGGCAACTCGAGGTCCGGAAGGGTGAGCAACCCGGCGTTGCCGACCATCTCATCGTGCCGGTAGAAGCCCGGCTCGTCTCCGATCAACGAGACGATGGTTGCCAGACGCTCGAGGAGGTCGGGTCGAATTCCGAGCGAGGTGTCCAGCATGCCCAACGGGCGAAACAATTCTTCCTCGAGCAGCGTCCTCAGCGAGCGACGCCGCCCGTCAACCTCCAACAGCATCTCGCCCAGCACCGCATGCGCGCTGATAAGCGAGTACGTGATCCGTTCGCCCGGCAGGGATTCGGGGCGTTGGAGATAAGCGTGCTCGGCCACCGAGGCACTCTTGATCAACTCTTCTAAGGGCAGCGCTGGGATCAGCGACTGGATGCCACCGGTGTGGGTAAGCAGGTGGAAAGGCGTGACGCCTTCTTTACCGCGGCTACCGAACTTCGGCAGGACCTCGGCGACCGGCGCGGCGAGGTCGATGAGGCCACGTTCCACGTAGGAGAGAAACACCGTGTTGAAGAACTGCTTTCCTAACGATTGGGTAGCGAAGACTGCGTCGGGTGTCAGCGCGCGCCCGGATTCGCGGTCGGCGAAACCCCTGTGTTCGTCGAGCACCAGCTGTCCACCCCACCGCACGCCGAGAGACACGCCGTCAACGACTCCCGCCTCAATATCTCGATCGATCAAATCGCGAACCCGACCGAGACGCTCTTCATCGACGCCGGTCAAGACGGCCTCGGATTTTGCTGCATACATGCGAACTCCTTCATTTCACTAGTCGTCAAAGTTTCGACACGAATTCGGTGCCAGCTTCGACCGCTGCGGCGACCCAACCACCCATGCTGATCGATGTCTGCCCGCCCTCGACCGGAAGCACAATGCCCGTGACCCAAGCAGCCTCATCGCTTGCCAGGTACACGACGGCACCCGCGATATCCTCGGGCTGGCCTACTCGCCCAGCCGGCTGCTTGTCGGCCAGCCGCTCGGCCAGGAAACTCTTGAATTCGTCATCCTTCTCACGCGGGACGCCAAGCGCTCTGCCGAGAATAGGAGTCATGGTGATCCCCGGAGCGATGGCGTTCGATCGGATCCCCAACGGGGCAAGCTGGGCCGTGGCTTCGCGAACGATTCCCACAACGGCGTGCTTGGCCGCCGTATATGCAAACGTGGACTGACCTCCCTGCAAGCCCGCGACCGAGGAGGTGGAGATAATGGATCCACCAGAGCCCTGTGCGATGAACTGCCGGGCCGCGTATTTGTGTCCCAGTGCAACGGACGTCGCCAGGAGGTTCATCGTCGAATTGAAGCCGTCTGCGGTGATCTCCTGGATTGGAGCGGGATCGCCGCCGGTGCCCGCGTTGTTGAACATGATGTCCAGGCGCCCGTACTTCGCAACGGCGGTGGCGACGAGCGCCTCTATGTCCGACTCCACGGTGACGTCGGCATGTTGGTAGGTGAGCTCGCGGTCGTAATTGCTTTCCAGCTCGCGGCCCTGCTCATCAGCGAGGTCGCCGACGACAACCTTCGCACCCTCGGCCACAAAGGCCTCTGCGGTCGCCCGGCCGATGCCGTTGGCCCCCCCGGTGATCACGGCAACTTTTCCTGCAAGACGTCCAGCCACGCTGCTGACTCCTTCTCATTCGGTCTCAACCACTCTTGCGGTGACGCATGTCACCCGCATCCCCGAACATAGCCGCACTTTACACGCGTGTCAAGCAGTTCAGGGCGCCGCCGCGTCAGGCACGTCAGGTCCTCAGGACTCAAACGGCTCGCGCGAAGCGTGCTCCTGTGAGCGTCGGACACCGGTGACGCCCCCGAGCCCCAGTCATGCGTGAGCGAGTGAGAACCCCCGGGGTGCCCAAGAGCCCCACAGTCGTTCGTCGAACCTGCTCCCAAGACCAGACGTGGCAGGTGACCAGGAACGACGACCTGCAGGGGATCAGCGTCACTCACGTGACTCACCACCCGAATCAGCTCGTCATCAGGCTAGTTTCACCAGCATTTTCCCGAGGTTAGAGCCGGAGAGCACTCCGATGAGGGCTTCCGGCGCACTCTCGAGGCCCTCGCGGATCGTCTGCTCGACTCGCATCCGACCGCCTTCGATCCATGTGAAGACGTCCTGCTCGAACTTGGCCAGAAGATCCTGGTGATCTCGAGCGATGAAGCCACGCAGCGTCAACCGTTTGAGCACGACCTGCATGAGCTGATCGACGGCGGGGCCCCGGTCCCGCGCCGAGTAGTCGACGCCGTAACTCGACATCATCCCGCACAGCGCCATTCGTCCGAATGGGTTGAGCACATCGAGCGCTGTGGCAAGTTGGTCTCCCCCGACATTGTCGAAATACACGGTGTAGCCGTCCGGACTGGCATCACGAAGCCGTCCTGCGAGATCCGGTGCGCGGTAGTCGAGACCGGCGTCGAACCCGAAGGTGTCGACGAGCGCTTTAGCCTTCTCGGGTCCGCCAGCTGTGCCGACGACAACGGCCGCCCCCAGGTTCTTGGCGATCTGACCAGCCACACTGCCCACGCCGCCGGCAGCGCCCGAGATCCACACCGCGTCGCCCCGAGTGACCTCTGCAATCTGTGTCAGGCCGACATACGCCGTCAGGCCCGTCACACCGAGCACGCCGAGCCAGAACGGAGCCGGCGCACGGGTGACGTCGATGCTCGACACGTCCACCGCATCGACTACGGCCACCTCGCGCCACCCCAGACGGTGGCGCACCCACGTGCCTTCGGGCACGTCCGCGGAGCGGCTCTCGACGACCTGGCCCACGGCCATGCCGTCGAGCAACGCCCCGACGGTGTAGTTCTGCGTGTAGTGCTTCTCGAAGTCCTCGAGCTTGCCACGTGTCGACGGATCAATGCTCATGTAATGGTTCTGGACAAGGACCTGACCATCCCTCAGCCGCGGGAGTACCGCCTCCCTCACCTCGAAGTCGTCGACGCGCACCACGTGGTCGACCGGCCTCCGCTTGAGCACGACTGCGCGCGTCACTCTCATGGAAGCTCGGCCTTCCGGCTCCCCACCGCGCTGGAGTTCAGGGACTCGAAACGACCCTGCCTGATTCCGCTGTAGACGACCTTCTTGATGAGAGGCAGAAAGACACGATCATTCATTCGCGCGGGGACACGGAATGCACGACCCTTCCAGTCGAGTATCTCGAGCCCGTTGTCTTGTTGACCCACGATGGAGCCCCAGTGGCGCTTCGGCGGGCGGTAGCGGCGCAGCCGCCGCCGACCTGCAAGTTCGACGCGGATGTTGTGAGCGAGAACGGTGAAGGCGAAGTTGCGGGCCGAGGTTCGGAGGGGATCAGTGGCCGCGACGTCGCCTATCGCGAAGATACCGGGATGGCCAGGCACGCACAGTTCGGGTGTCACCCGAACAAACCCTTCCTCGTCGAGCAGGCTCGCAGGTAGCCAATCGGTGTTGGGCTTGACGTTCCCGACCGCCCAGATCACGGCGTCGGCGACCGCCGGCGATTGTCCCGTGCTCCATCGGACCGGGTCACTCATGATCCCATCGACGGGGAAGCGGCCGGGCATCTCGGCGCGATGGCCCGGGTGGAGGTGTACACCAGCGTCGATGAGCTGCTGGCGCACATGCACCCAGCTCCGGGGGTGGAAGTTCTTCAAGGCCGTCTCGCCGGGGTGGAAGAGGTCGACGCGTTTCTCGGGCCAGGTGGTCGCGATGCTGGCGGCCGCGCCCACGGCTGTCGCGCCACCGCCCACCACGATCACCGATCCTGCCGCAGCTATGCGCTCGTGCGTCCCGAGCACATCAGCGTCGATCTCAGCCTCCGACTGCAGGGTCGGACGACGCCAAAACCCACTGGTGACGCCAGTCGCGATGACGAGGACGTCGTAATCCTCGCTCGACTCGGTTCCATCGGCTTTTCGGACAAAGACCCTGCGGGCGCCGGTGTCCAGCCCCGTCAACGCGCCATGCACCATTCGGGCCCGGTCCAAGCCGCGAAACTTCTTGTGCGGGACCCAGGCGACGTCGGCCCAATCGGTGGGACGGGTGAGGCGCCACCCCAGTTGCTGCCCACTCAGCAAACCCGGCTTGACCGAGATCCCAACCACGTCGGCGTGCTTGACCAGTCGGGCAGCCGTGCAAACTCCAGTGTCGCCCATCCCGGCTATTACTATCCGCTTGCGAGGCATAGTTCGAATTTCCTTTGCCTCCGAAGATGTCAATGTCACCGACTGTCATCTCCCCGAAGTCGCGACATCCTGGGCAACCTCGGATGCCAGGTACTCGTCGAGGGTCCGCGGCGGCCTACCGGTCACACGTTGGACGTCATCCGTGATCGGAACTGTCAAGCGCTCACTGAACGGCTTGATGATTTCTGTGATCACGACAGCGTGGTGATCCGGCAGCAGCTCACGATCAATCAGGTACTGGATGTAGTCGTCGTAGGGCATGTCTTCGAATCGAATGGGCCGACCTGTCGCCTTTGCCAATCGGTCCGCCAGATCGTCGAACCCGATCGCTTCCGGGCCGGTGAGGTGAAGGGTCTCGGCGACCGGCGAGTCGGCGAGCAGACATTCGACGGCCACATCGGCCACGTCGTCGGGGTGAATGAACGCCATCGGCGTTCCCTGAGCAGGCCACACGAGGTTGTTCTCGGCGAAGTCCGGTGCGACCATCACCAGGGTGTGCACACTCGCGAACCAGGTCGCTCGCAGGATGACTGACTCCATGGAGGATCGCCGGAGTCGGATCTCGGCGTTCTGGTGCATGACCAGCACCATGTCGCGCGTGTCGGGCTCGCCATTCGTGGGCGGCCCCGTGATGCCGGCTTCCTCTGCCATCATCACCGCTTCGCTCGACAGCTTCACAACTCTGCTGACACCGGCAGCTTCTGCTGCCTCGATAGCGTTGATCTCCTGCTCGGGGGTCTCGGTGCCGTGCGTCAGCAGGAACACCCTGTCCACCCCGTCAAACACGGGCTTGAGAGTTTCCGGCTTCATAAGGTCACCACGCGCAACATCCTTGATGCCAAGCGCGCTGAGCTTCTCAGCGGACGCGTCGCTGTGCGCAAGCACGCGAAGGTCGCTTCGGCCAGCCAGTTTGGTGCTTACCCGCAGCCCGATCTGTCCGCTTGCACCGATCACGAGGATCATGAGTACTCCTTTGTAGTCATTGCTGTTGATGGGGTTACTACTCGAATGCTGAAGCACCCGACGATTCAAAGCTCGATGAAGCTGTCGTGCGCTTCGATTGGGCGGCCGCGCCAATGGCGTGGGTGATACGTGGGGGTGGAGCGGGTCGACCTTGTTCACGTCAACACCCTCTGCCCGACGTCACGGGATAGCTCGGCTTGCCTGCGACAGAAGTCACGACTTGAGGGCCGCAGTACTTTACGGCGATGTCAAGTAATTTAGTAGTTGATTCGGGATGCAGTGGTTGCACATGCTGAGAAGCACTCGGCGACTTGAATTGCTGTCTAGTGTCGAAACGATTCTGCGGCGGCCTCGGTCATCGTTCGCGGTGGTGAGGCTGGGCTCTACCTCGATTAGGTAGCGGCCTGGGGCGGTGGTTCACTCGTGGACCGGCTGTCCTTGTCCGACAGACCTGAACTCGAATTGAAATGAGGTCCTCCCCCACCTCGGAGTCGTCTACCCGATCCTCCAACCCTTAGCCGACGCGCGCGGCGATCGCGTCACGCGTCTGCGAGATGTAGCCGGCGACTGCGTCAGCCTCGGCATCTCCGGCCGGCGGCAGGATCTGCTGGGTGACTGCCGGGCCGGGGTTCTCGGCGATGGTGCGACGGTGGCTGAAGGTCACGAAGCCCGTGTGACCCGAGTAGGCACCCGTGCCGGAGCGGCCAATACCACCGGACGGCGCCCCTTCCACGGACCAGTGGAGGATGCAGTCGTTGCGCGTCACCCCCCCGGACGTCGATCGGTCCAGGAACCGGTGGAAGTCCGGACCGTCAGACCCGAACCAGTACGCGGCCAGCGGGCTGGGTTGCGCGTTGATGTGGTCGATGGCCTCGTCCAGCTCGTCGTAGGCATGCACGACGATCACTGGTCCGAAGATCTCCTCTGAGGCGACCTTCATGTCCGAGGTGACGTCGAGCAGCACGGTCGGCGGGATCCGCCGGCCTGCCGGGTCGGGCAGTGAGGCGACCTCATCGTCCGGAACGATGGTGACGGCCCTGGCCCCCTTCGCGACAGCGTCGGAGATCAACCCCGTGATCCTCTCGTAGTTGCGCTCGTTGATGATCGAGACCACCCCGGGGTGCTCCGCGTAGGTCGGGTAGAAGCCGCGCACGGCGTCCGAGTACAGCTCGACGAAGCGCTCCAGCTGAGCTCGCGGGACGCTCACGTAGTCCGGGGCCAGGCACACCTGCCCGCCGTTGAGCAGCCTGCCTCCGGCGATGCGCTGCGCGGCATCCGCCAGGTCGGCGTCGTCCGCGACCAGGACCGGGTTCTTGCCACCGAGCTCGAGGGTGACCGGGACGAGGTTTCGGCCTGCAGCCTCGGCAACCAGCGCACCCACCCCTGGTGACCCGGTGAAGATCAGGTGGTCGAAGTGCAGCGACGAGAAGGCCGACGCAGTCTCCGCGCCGCCGCGGACCACCGTCACCTCGTCCGGCGACATCCGCGAGGCAACAGCGCGGGCGAACACCTCGGCGGTCCGCTCCGGAATCTCTGAGAACTTGATCATCACCCGATTGCCAGCGGCGAGGGCGTCGATCGTCGGGTGCATCACGAGCAGGAGCGGAAAGTTCCACGGCCCAATGACACCGACGACGCCCTTGGGCCGTGTCTGCACGTAGGTCGGAGTGCCGAGTTCCGCCGAGCCCGCCACGACCTCATCCTTCATCCAAGTCGCGAGGTTGTCACGGATGTTCTGCACCGCGGGCAGGAGGGTCGCGATGTCACCGATGAGGCTGGTGAGTCGAGGCCGGGAGCCGAAATCCAAGTCCAGCGCCGCGGCCAGCTCGTCGACATGGTCCAGGACTCCGAGCATGAACCTGTCGATCCGGTCGAGCCGAACAGCCTCGCTGGGCCGGCCCTCGGCGAGGTACGCCCTCCTTTGGACCTCGAGAATGTGCTGCAACTGGTCCGAAGATGTGTCCACCGCGAGGGGGCCAGTGATGTCGATGACGGTCATGGGGTACTCCTGTCTATGATTCGTTGGACTCGGGCCCAGGCCCGAAGTCGCGTGATTTCTGCTGGACTGCTCGTGGCCTGCAGTTGGGCACGGGCGACTCCCGCGACACCCAAAAGCTCCGGACCGGACGTCAGCTGTCGACCCGCGGGGTGAACGTGCACGGCATGGCCCCCACGGTGTGGATGAAGTTGCTGAGCACGAAGTCCGGCTCACCGACCTGCAGGTCCGGCACCCGCGTCAGGAGCTCAGTGAAGAGGCTGCGCAGCTGGACCTTGGCGATCATTGACCCGAGGCAAAAATGGGGCCCTCCGCCACCGAAAGCGATCTGCGGGTTCGGGTCCCGCGCAAGGTCGAACGTCCACGGGTCTGCGAAGGCGGACTCGTCGCGGTTGCCCGAACTGTAGAACATGACGACCTTGTCGCCCTCGTAGATCTGCTGCCCGCCGAGCTCGAGGTCCTTCGTCGCCGTCCGGCGGAACGTCATGACCGGGGAGGCCCAGCGCAGGAACTCCTCGATTGCGGTCCCCAGCCGCGCGTCGAGATCCTCCTCCAGCCAGGCCCGCTGATCGGGGAAGTTGCACAGCGCCTGCATCGCCAGGCTCGTCGTGTTGCGCGTCGTGTCGTTACCAGCGATGGCGAAGAGCACGAAAAGGGAGCCAATCTCCGCGTCGGTCAGCCGCTGACCGTCAACCTCAGCCTGGACCAGCGAGGTCATGAGGTCCTCGCGCGGCGTCGCCCTACGCTCGGTTGCCAGTTCTCGCGCCATCGTGTTCAGGGCGACCATTCCGCCCATCATCATCTCCGCCGGGTCACGGTCCCCGCGGACGCGAGGGTCATTCCAGCCGGCGAGGGCGTTGCCGTGGTAGCCGAACTCCTCCCGCTGCGCCTCGGGGACCCCCATCATCTCCGAGATCGTCCAAGTGGGCAGCCGCTGCGCGACAGCCTCGACGAAGTCGCAGGAGCCCGACTCGATGGCCAACAGGTCGTCCACAATCGTCGCGGCCTGCTGCTTGATCTGCGCTTCGATCTGCTTCACCCGCTTGGGCGTGAACGCCACGCTGACGAGCTTCCTCAGGGCCGTGTGCCGCGGAGCATCCATGGCGATGAAGCCCGTCCCGATCTCTGCGATCTCCGGGGGCAGGTCCTCGTAGGTGTGCCCCTTGCCGGAGCAGAAGAGCTCCGGATTGGTACTGACATAGCGGATGTCCTCCTGCCGGACCACGGCCCAGAAACCCTCGTCGTCCGGGCTGGGCGGAAGGAGCCCCCCCTCAACTGGAGGCTGCCACGACACTGGGCGCTCGCGGCGCAGGATTGCATACGACTCGTCCCGCTCTTCTGCAGTCGAGGCCCAGAACTTGGCCGAGGCGAGGTCGATGGGGTCGTAGTCGGGACGGGGTCGTGTCGTCATCGTGTCTCCTGGAAACTAGTGGTCGGTGTCGGGTCGGGAAGTTGAACTGAAGAGATCTGCTCGCCGCTCACGGGGCGGGGTCCCAGGTCCCGGTCAGGCCCAGCGGGTCGTACGGACCGATGATCAGCTGCTCGAACACCCCGATTCCGCGCTCGACGGATCCGTCGCGCTCGTCGGTGAAGATCACTTCGCTGATGGCCTGGATGTGCATGTCGGCGTGATTCAACGGGTCGATCTTGCTCAGGTCGAGATCTTCCCGTTCGACGTCGAGCCCCATGCCGTGGAAGGCTCCGTGGGTCCACTTTTCATGCCCGTAGCCGACGCCCCGCATCTGGAACTGGTGCAGCGGGCGCAGTTCCATCTGGGCCAAGCCGTCGGCGAGCGGCAGAATGAGAGTGCCGAGGTCGGCGTTGCGGGTACCGGAGCGCATCTCGACGCGCATCTCCGGATGCTTGACGTGCACGAACTGCTCCGCGGTGGCGCCGTCGGGAACGATCACGGAACGGATGTTCCAGGGCTCGCCGGTGCGGTCCGCGTTGATGTGGAAGAAGACGCTCTTCGTCTCTAGGTTGGCCGGCGTCCAGATCCAGTAGAACTGAGGCTCGACGGGGGGTACCTCGGGGAAGTAGTTCGCCGAACCGATCGGCCGGAGCCCCCAGGAACGGTCCCTGGTGCCGACGCTGCCAGGGGCGAGGTCGATGCGCTTGCCGTCCACCTCGATGAATCCCGACCACCGCCCGTTCTGCGTGAAGCGCGTGTAGTCGACGAACATGCGGGCGTTGCGGCGCTGGGTGAACCGCGGCTCCTGGATCGGGAAGGCTCGTCCCTCGAACGTCAGCTCAGCGGAGATGCCCTCGGTCTCCGCGATGCGCACCGTGACCCTGTGCAGGGGCTCGTCCACCGTGATGGAGACCGGCCCGACCGACAGGTCCATGCGCTCGAAGACGAGCGGCCGTGAAGCATGCACGCAGTGCTCGACGCCGTCCCGGATGACAGAGAAATGTGCGTCTGCTACACCGATGTGTGGGTAGACGCCGAAGGCGACGGCGAAGAACTCCGAACCGTCCGGCGCGTAGCCATTGAAGAAGTAGCGATCGTAGAAGTTGGGGTCGCTGCCGGAGAAGGCAATCGGCTCGGCGGTCTGGTGGATCGGGTACTCGTCGGCGTGGGTCAGCATCAGACGGTTATCAGCTCGAAGGCGTTGTGGTCGAGGATCTGCTGGGCGTGGCGCGCGGCACAGGTGATGAACATCTCGTCGCCACGCTCCGTCTGTTCGACCTGCACGGACGCCGCGACGGCCATCAGCAGGCCCGCGAACGCGAAACGCCGGTAGTCCGTCCAGCACTCGTCGAAGGAGTAGCCCTGGATGCCACGAGCGAGCAGTCCCTGGTGGTACCGCTGGACGAGGTCTCGCTCGTGCTCCCGGCGGAGGTCGGTCGTGAGGCTCGCGCCGAGGAAGTAGGCCACGTCGAACATGTTGGGTCCCAGGCTGACCAGCTGCCAGTCGAGGACGGCCAGTGGCACCTGGCCACCCCGCCCTCCGAAGAGCAGGTTGTCGAGCCGGAAGTCGCCGTGCATGACAGTCGTGGGCTCGCCAAGTGCGCGGATGAAGCCGTCCACGTTCGCGGCGAAGTCTTCAGCAACGCGCATGTACTGCGGCGCGAGCAGGTCGTCGTACCTTTCCTTGAACATCGCCAGCAGCGGGTCGGGCATCATCGTGGCGGCCCGCGTCCAGCTGTCGATGCCGATGCGGAGAAGCTCGTTGTCCTGTAGGTGCTGCTTGCGCCAACCCGATGCGTGCAGCGCGGAAAGTTGGTCCATCGCCCTGCCGGCCTGGTCCGCACTGCACCCACTGAGCTGGTCGCAGGCCTCCGCGGGTGCCAGGTCCTCGAGAAGCAACATGAACTCCGTGCCGCTCTCGTCGATGTCGACGAAATAGCACCGCGGGACTGTCACGTCAAGGGTCGGCACAACCTCGCGATAGATGTTGACTTCCCTCGCGTAGGACTTCTCCTGGGCGGCCGCGGCCCGGCTGACCTGGTCGGTGGACGGAATCTTCGCGATCAACGACCGGGGCGCGCCCGGCTCCTCGACGTCGTACTCGAGCGTGAGCCGGATGCAGTGGGCCACCTGGCCCATCCCGACCCGCTGGCCCTCCGCGCTGGTCACGGTTGCGCTCGTGATCGCGCCGGCGGCCCGGAGAGCACCGGTCAGCCAGGTCGGGGTGATGTCCGCGACGCGAGAGACCATCGCGGGCGCGTTTTCTACAGTGGTCATGGGAATTCCTGATTCTTTGAGTGTTCGACGGGTTGGGGGCACAAGCGCTCACGTCACCGACGTGAACGAAGCGGGATCGGCAGTGCGTTGGCGCAGTTCGTGCTTGAGGACCTTGCCGGTGGCGTTGCGCGGGAGCGCAGCCACGAAGTGGACGACTCTGGGTTTCTTGTACGAGGCGAGGTGCTCGCGGCAGTGGGCGATCAGTGCATCAGGGTTGGGCACAGCACCATCGCGGAGGACGACGAAGGCGACGACGCTCTCACCCCAGACCGGGTCGGGCTGACCGACCACGGCCACGTCGGCGACATCGGGGTGCTCGGCCAGGACGTCCTCAACCTCGCGGCTGTATACGTTCTCGCCACCGGTGAGGATCATGTCTTTGGCCCGGTCCACTATCGACACCAGGCGCTCGTCATCCATGCGCGCAAGATCACCGGTCCGAAGCCAGCCATCGTCGACCGCGTCCCGCGTGGCCTCGGGCTTTCCCCAGTACCCGAGCATCACCTGGTCGCCCTTGACGATCAGCTCGCCGACGGACCCGGTCGGGACGTCGCGCAGCTGCTCGTCCACGATGCGGACCGAGGCCTTCACCGCCTCCTGACCGGCGGCGGCAAGAAGGTGCTCTTCACCGTTCACACCACGTCGGTGGATGTCATCGTCCATGAACAGACAGTTGCCAGCCAGCTCGGTCATGCCGAAGCCTTGATAGAAGCGGGCCCCGGAGAAACGCCTCATCGCATTGCGCAACAGCTCCGGAGTGATCGATGACGCGCCATAGAAGAGCTTCCGGACCCGGCTGACGTCGACGTGATCGAGGTCGTGGCGGTCGAGGATCATCCCCATCATCGCGGGGGCGAATGGTGCACCTGCCGCGTCGTGCTGCTCGATCGCCTGCATGAAGGTGTCCGGGGCGAACCCTTGCTGCAGGACGGTGGTGATTCCCCGATCAAGAAAGGCGATGCTCATGTGCCCGGAGGCGTGACTGAGCGGAAACGGGTTCAGGTACGTCGCCCGGCGCTCGGGCTCGACGCCGATCAACAGGTTGGTAGCGGCCGCGTCGAGGTTCCGGTGGCTGAGCATGGCACCCTTCGGGCGCCCGGTGGTGCCAGAGGTGTAGATCAGCCACGCCAGGTCGTGCTCGCTGACAGGAAGCTCCGGACGAATGGGCCGACCGGAGGCGAGAAGGTCCTCGTAAGCCAGGTCCGCCCCCGGAGCCGCGACGGCACCGATGGAGCAGACGGTCTTCAGAGTAGGCAGCTGCTCACGGATGCCGACGATCGCGGGCAGGTATGCGTCGGCGACGAGCAAGAACTCCGCGCCGGCGTCACCGAGGATGTAGGCGATCTCGCGCGGCGCGAGACGCTGGTTGACGATCGTCAGGCCCATCCCTGCCATCGGCACGCCGTAGTACGCCTCGAGATACTCGGGCCGGTTGTCCGACAGTATCCCGATTCGCGACCCGGGCGCCGCCAGCTCGGTGAGCGCCGAGGAGAGCCGATTGACACGGTCGTGGAACTCGGCGAAAGAAATCGCCCTTTCCTCGAACAGGATCGCGGGTCGGTCCCCTTCTCGGCGTGCAGCGAACTCGACGTGATCTCCAAGCAGCATTGCCTGAACTCCCTCTCGAAGGTGTTGTTGAGCGCCCGGTCGAAAGGTTGACCCTTCCGGCAGGCATGGTCATCCGGGGAGCGCGACTGACCCGGTGACCATGCTCGCGAGCATCCCGCCGTCGGCGACGACGTTGATGCCGTTGACCCACCCGGCGGCGGGGGACGCGAGGAAGCCGACGATCGGGGCGAGGTCCGACGGGCGTGCGTGCCGTCCCACGGTGTCCTTGATCCAGTCGAGGACCGGCTTGCCCATCGAGGCCTCGAAGTCACCAAGGATGGGAGTCTCGACCGGCCCGGGGCTGACAGCGTTGACGCGAACGCCCTTCCCGAGCTGACGACCGGCCGCCGCCATGGTGTAGGCGGTCATGACCTCCTTCGAGATCCCGTAGGACCCGACGTCTTCCGGAGCGGACTCGTGCAGCGGGTTGCGCTGGTACCACTCGAGACCGCTCTCGAAGGAATCGGTCGACAGCCACTCCAACAGTTGCGGCAGACGCTCCTGGAATCGGAACCCGGCCGTCGAAGCGACATTCACGACGGCTCCGCCGCTACGAATGGCAGGCAGGAGCGTCTCCGTCAGCAGCCGAGGCCCGAGGAAGTTGACCTTGATCACGAGCTCGGCGGGCCTGGTGCCGGGTACGCCGGCCACGTTGCACAGCACGTCGAGCGCGCCGATCTGGGCGGCTGCCGAGCGAATCTCGGCCGGGTCGCTCAGGTCGCACTCGACGTGCTCGGCCACCGGCGCCGAAGGCTTCTGCAAGTCGAGACTGACCACCTCAGCTCCACTGTCGATCAGCAGTCGGGCGACGGCGTCGCCGATCCCCGATGCCGCACCGGTTACGACACAGCGGCGGCCTTCCAGCCCGGGCAGGTGGGTAATGGTTTTCACGAGCAGCTCTCCTTTGAGTTGTGATGGCGCTCACGCCACAAGGAGCATTGCAGAACTTAACACTCGCGTCAAGTAAGTGTCCAAGGATGCGGATATTGCTACGCCGAAACGTCCGTCGTGCACGCCCCAAGAAGGTGGGATGGCACGAAGGATCAGCGACCCCCACCAGGACCTCACCTCCAGAAAATCCGGCGAAAGGGCGCTATTCACGCCTGTTGAGGCGATGTGCCCGGCTGCGCGGACCGCGATCCCGAGATCGTCAGCTTGCGCAAGGCGCCGTAGAGATCGGTGCGAAAAATGCTGGAGGTGTACTTGACATCTCTGTATAGTTTGAACCCATACCCCCGCCGGGGGACCGAAGCGCAGCCAAGCTGAGCGCGAATCGTTCCACCTCTGATGCGTCAGGAGATCAACACATGAAGGTCCAGATCGACTTTGCCAAGTGCACCGGGCTCGGCATCTGCGAGTCCCTCGCGCCTGAGTTTTTCGAAGTGAACGACGCAGGGGATCTTGTCCTCCTGAAGGAGGACGTTCCGCCCGACAAGGTGGCAGATCTCGCAGCGGCGGTCGCCGGCTGCCCGACCGAGGCCTTGCGACTAGCAGAATGAGCTCAGCGGACCAGAGCCTGGTTGTCGTCGGCGCCTCCCTGGCCGGTCTGCGCGCCGTTGAGGCGGCACGAAAGGCGGGGCACACGGGGCGCATCACCCTCATCGGAGCCGAGACGCACCTCCCCTACGACCGGCCCCCTCTCTCGAAGGCGGTGCTCGAGGGCAGCGTCGAGCCGGGCGCATTTCGCGAGGAGTCGTTCCTGCGCGACGACCTTGGAGTCGACTTGCGCCTCGCGACTGTCGCTCTGTCGCTGAACGCCGGCAAGAAGATCCTGACAACGTCGACTGGCGAAGTAACCTATGACGCGCTGGTCGTGGCAACGGGCACCGTTGCAAGATCCCTTCCACACACACCGGAACTTGTCGGAGTGCATGCACTCCGCACGATGGATGACGCGCTTGCCGTTCGTACCGCCTTGTTGGAAGGTGCGCGGACCGTCGTCATCGGAGCAGGATTCATCGGATCTGAGGTCGCCTCGAGCGCTCGGAAGCTCGGTCGTAGCGTGACGATCGTCGAAGCGTCAGACGCACCACTTGCGAGGGCAGTCGGATCGCGCATGGGGACAAGGCTCGCATCTATGCACGGGGCACATGGAACCTCGCTGCTGTGCGGCCGATCTGTGGCGCGGCTCGAGGGTGATGATCGCGTTCGCGAGGTCGTACTGGACGACGGGACCCGGCTCCCGGCCGACCTGGTAGTCGTAGGCATTGGCGTGGAGCCAGCGGTCACGTGGCTCTCGGGCTCAGGGCTGACTCTGGAAAATGGCGTGCGATGCGACGCGACCCTGTGGACAGGCGCTCCGGGCGTATACGCGGCAGGGGACGTGGCGTCCTGGCCGAATCAGGCACTGGGAATCCGTCAACGGATGGAGAACTGGACGGCGGCCGCTGAGCAAGGAGCGGCGGCGGCGCGCAACGCCTTGAACCCGGAGGCAGCCGCTCCGTATCAGACGGTTCCTTACTATTGGTCCGATTGGTACGGCTCCCGGATACAGTTCGTGGGCGCGCCTGAGGCAGACGAGCTCGTCGTTGTCGACGACAGGTTAAATGAGGACCCCGCAGAGAGACACCTGGTCGCGCTGTACAGGCGTGGGGCGCGCCTCATCGGAGCGCTCACCGTGAACGGCCAGTCCATGATCATGAAGTACCGAGGCATGATCATGAAAGACACCAGCTTCGAGGACGCCTTGGCGTTCGCCGAGCAGCGCAAGCGCTCCAGCATCACGCTGTGATTCACCAGCGACGTCGGGTCGCGCGGGTCTGAGTCAGCAGGTGAGCGCGCTTTGCAACGCCAGGCTTCCGCGGGACGCCACGGCGCGGCCCACAGCGCGACGTGGTCGCAGTGCCGAGTTCTGAGACTGGAATCAGCACGGTCTCCCCGCTGACGACTCCCCCGAACTCAAACGGCGCGTCGTAGGCAGTGCGGACCGCCACCGGCATCGTGGCAGCCGTGCGGATGTCCAAGCCGTCCCGTCCGAGTTCGTGACTGCGTTGCTGGACCAGGGCTAGACGGTATTTAGGACCGCTCCGATTGGCTGAGGGGTTGCGGGCCGGGGCCTCACTCACAAGATTCGTGGGTTACCGAGCAGGGGCCGCCTGCTCGGCCTATCCGATAGTTGTGGGAGGCCCCGGTAAACAGAAATCGTACGAGTATCGGTTTGGATGTGCACGCACGATCCGTCGTGGGATGCGCGATTGACGAGGAGACCGGCGAGGTCCATCGCCGGCGTCTGGCACCGGATGATCGTGAGATCGAGTCATGGATCAGGTCGTTGCCGCTGCCGTGGAAAGTGATGACCTATGAGGCCGGGCCGACCGGGTTCGGTCTGGCCAGGCATCTCATCGGTGCCGAGATCGACACGGTCGTCGCTGCGCCATCGAAGCTGCAAAGGCCGACCGGCGATCGGGTCAAAACCGATGCCCGGGACGCGTTGCATCTGGCCCGGCTGTTGAAGCTCGGCGAGATCGTCGAGGTCACGGTTCCGTCGATAGAACGAGAAGCGGCACGGAATCTGGTCCGTGGCCGTGACGACGCCCGCGCTGATGCGATGCGGGCACGGCATCGGGTCTCCAAGCTGCTGCTGCGCCAAGGCATCGTCTACTCACGTGGAGCGACCTGGACCCAGACCCACGACCGGTTTCTGCGCGCCCAGACCTTCATCTCACCGGCGATCCAAATTACCTATGACTCGGCCTACCTTCTGGGCATTTCCACCCGACAGGGTGTCGATGGGCTGGTCGTCAGAGTGCGTCTTGATCAGAAACTCCGAGATCTAAGCTCGCGCATCACCGCCTTCTATCTGATGGCGAAGGCGCAGGCCACGCCAGTATTTCATGACGTCGGCGGCCGAGAGGTTCTCGCGGACGGTCATACCGAGGAACGACGCTTCGGTCGCCTGATCTTCCGGCACCTACGCGATCCCCGCGCACATGGCCTGGCGGGCGTTGCTGAAGGTCACGGCGCTGCCGTCGAGCAACACCTCGCCGCGCTCCCGCCGCCGTTCGCCGAAAAGAGCGCGAAGGAGGGTCGATCGTCCCGAGCCGAGCAGGCCAGCGACACCCAAGATCTCACCGCGACGGAGCTTGAAAGACGCGCCGGCCAGGGGGCCACATGCGATGTCGCGAACGTCAAGCACAATGTCTGAGCTGTCCAGGTCGGTGGATCCGTGTTCCTCAAGAAGGTAAGTGCAGGGCGTTCCGTGGCCGCAACCGCCAACTCCCACGGGAAAAACCCTCAGTCACCGAAGCCGCTGCACCGCATACACGAGACAAAGAGAGAGAAGTGATGGAGAAGTTCCATGAAGGTCCGTTGACCGGGGGGCCGATGCGAATCTCCGCTCTTCGGCTCTGCGACCTTTGTAGGCTCCGCGTCGACTGCTGACGGAGATCCGCCATGTCTTCCGGTCCGCTACTTCGTGGGACTCCTCCAGAATTATCGTCCTGATAGCCCTATTTGGCTGGCCACTCGCGATTGGTCCTGGAGGTACCTGCCTTGTCTCCCAGGACGCGATCCGGATGGGTGAGCGGTTTTCCCATGCCGATCCGTGAAACCCTAATATGCTCTGGTGATAGCCATCATCGGTGTATCGCTTGCAGGGTTCTAAGCTGTTCTCCCTTTCAGGCTGCACGCAGCCAGGCTTCAAGGATTTACGTGCCGACCATTCCGGAAGTTCAAGCTGAAGTGGCGTACCCGAGCGTTAGCGCAAACCAATGGTCCGCCCATAAATGTGGGCGAGACTACGGCCCAAAGCGTCTAATTCGTCCCCGGAAACGCTGCCGCTCTTGATTCCGTGATGAAGGAGAACGACTGTTAGGCTTTCGGCGGTAAGCCGGGGCTCGACCTCCGGCCCGATAAGCTGCTCAGCCTGCATTCTCTCAATGAATCGAGTTTGCCGAACAATCTGCCCCTCCCAAAACACGTTCCACAACTCGGCAACCACGTTGTCTACCCTGGCCTGCTGTTCTATGACTGTAAGCAGTGAGGCCTTCTGAGAGTACAAACGCATCACGGTGATGATGGACGACTCAATTACCGCGCGGGGATCACCTGCGTCTACGCCCACTGCCCGTTGCGCGGTGCGAACACCATCGAGGATGGGTTCGATCAAGACATAGAAGACCTCCCGGCGCGACCGAAAGTACGCATAGAAGGTCGCACGCGACACACCCGCCACCTCGGTAATGCTGGCAATGGTGGCCTTCGAGTAGCCCACCTCAGCGAATACCTGTTCCGCCGCCTTCAAGAGTTGTGCGCGCGTTTCACTGTCACTGCGGTCGTACTCTGTCCGCTTGAACCAAGCAATTTTCTCGGGCTGTGTCACAGCATCTCCCATATTCATAAGGCTCGGAATGATACTAGTTGAATAAGGCCTCCCGGATCTCCGTTGCGCCTTTTGGCCCTGCCTTCCTGCACATTCCTGCGTGGACCGGGCGCTAGCTGAGCAGTTCTGACTTTCCGAATCTGGGCAGAAGTGCCACGAACGATGGCACGAAACAACTCCTTCTGCAGGCACTCCCGGCGTTTTTCAAACGCCGATATGTACCTTTTGTAAAGCTGCGGTGGGAAGGGGTCCCCCGAGGCCTCTTAGCAAACATCCTGGCGTGCTTCCAGGGGTGGGCATCGCGTCGGCGCGCTCCAACAATCCGCGACAGGTTGGACGTCTCAACCACGTCGGGAGTCGATCAGAACCAGGTGCCCGACTCCGAGCCGAGCGAGCTGTTCACTGATTAAGGATCCCGCCCCGCCGAGACCGACAACGGCCACTTTCTGCCTTTTGAGTATTTCCTGGCCCCGATCACCGAACAGCCGTGCCTGGCGGTCGTACTCCGGGGAGGCGCTCGGTGCTTTACGAGGAGCGAGAGTCAGAATTTGGCGCACCGGGTCGGTAATGACGAGGTGGTCAAGTTTCAATCGCTCCCCTGTGCCTGTTCAGAGGTCTCCCGCCACAGCGCCCTCGGCGAAGACCAGAGCTCCTACGACTGGGGCTCCAATCAGCTCGAGAAGACCAGGGTAACCGAGCTCGTACGATTCCAGATCTGTATGCGAAAACGCAACGGTTTCCCCGTCCTCCGTGGCAGTGAACTGCAAGGTACACAGACTTGGGCTGCATGCCTGTGCGGATCTGCCCGATTGTCAAGTGCTCGGTCTAGTAGTCCGCCGCTGGGGTGTTCCACTTTTTGGGGTCAAATGCCGAGGTATGCCGACACGACATGGTCAGAAGTTAGAATTTCGGTCGGCTCACCGCGCATGATGATGTGTGAGTCTTCCAGCACAACGACGCTGGTCGCGCATCTGGTGGGAACGCTGAGGTTCTGCTCAACAAGCAGGATCGAGGTTGTCTCGGCGATGGTTGCGATCGTATCAGCAAGTTGCTCTACGACGATCGGGGCAAGGCCGTGCGAGGGCTCGTCCAGCATCAAAACTTTCGGCTGGGACAGCAGTGCCCTGGCTATGGCAAGCATTTGACGCTCGCCGCCGGACAGTGTGCCTGCTGGTTGCTCGCGTCGCTGCTTGAGCTTTGGGAATAGTGTGAAGAGCGGCTCGAGGTGCGCCTCAAGGTGCGCCGCCACATGGGGGCGCAAACGCGCACCTATCAGCAGGTTATCCATTACTGACATCGCCGGGAAGGACTGCTGTCCCTCGGGTACGAACGCTAATCCGGCTTTGACCCGCGAGTGTGCCGGAACCTTCGTAACGTCCTGACCGTCAAATTCTACTGATCCGGCGAGAGCTGGTAGCAGGCCGGCGATTGTACGCATGAGCGTGCTCTTTCCGACACCGTTGGCGCCGAGGACGCTGACGACCTCTCCTGGACCTACGGAGAGTTCAATGTCGCGGACAATTCGTCGTTTGCCGTAACCAGCGCTGAGTGCCTTTATTTCAAGCATGTGCTGCTCCTCCCAGGTAGGCTGCGAGAACGCGATCATCCTTCTGTACGGCTGTCGGTGTTCCCTCACAGATGACGTTTCCCCCCTCAAGGACAACCACGCGCTCAACCGTGTTCATCAGGAAGCGCATATTGTGGTCGACCAGAAGCACAGTGCATCCTTCGTCCCGGATTCGATGAATGGCCTCACGAAGACAGTCGAGGTCATTGCCTGTCAGGCCGGCCCCGGGTTCATCCATCAGGATTACCTCTGGAGAGGTTGCCAGTGAGATCGCTACACCGAGCCGGCGGAGCTCACCGAAGGAAAGCTGACCTGCACCGCTATGACGCCGTTCCTGAAGTTCCATGAGCTCCAAAATCCGATCCACGTCAACAGGACGGCGTGCATTGAGTGCCCCGATCGCTACATTTTCAAGCACTGTGAAAGCGGGAAATACCTTGGATGCTTGGAAGGTACGAGCCACCCCGGCACGAGCGGCAGCAGCGAGGCCCCATCGTCTGACATCCGCACCCTCGTACACGACATCTCCCTGAGACGGCGGCGTAAGGCCGCTCAGCACATTGACCAAAGTCGTCTTACCGGCCCCATTAGGCCCAATCAGTCCGGTAATGGTATGCCGGGGGAGGTTGATCGATACATCTGAGAGGGCCTTGAGACCTTGGAATCGGACTCCAATGTTGTGGGTGGCCAGTACGATGTCATCGGCCTTGGTACCGCTGTGCTCCTTCGCGATCTGAGCCGTCATGACTTTTTGCCTTTCACGAGTGACATTCCCTTTTTGCCCAGAGATCTTCCGGCAGCCGTAACAACGCCCATCAAGCCTTTCGGGGCGAGAAGAATGACCAAGAGGAGCAGTATGCCGTAGATCAAAGACGAGACCGACTCGAAGTCTTTGAAGACTTCGGGGATGCCAACCACTAATAACGCCCCGAAGATTGGGCCAAGCAATGTTCCGCCACCGCCGATGATTACCATGGCCAGGGGTTCGAAGGACGCGTCGACGAATGAAAAGGACCCAGGTGTGATGAAGCCCAGCCAGTGGCCGAACAGTACCCCGCTGAGCGCCGCCAGCACGGATGACGCGACAAAGGCACTGCGTTTTCCTTTGTTAACCTTGACGCCGACCGATGCGGCTAGAACTTCGTCATCCCGGATAGCCTGCCAGGAGAGCCCCATCTTGCGCCGGGAAATAATACTGATCGCAAGGGTCAGCACGACTAGTGCCACAAGCATTACGAGGAGGTAATGCTGAGCCGTCCTGAACTCCAGCCCGAACAGGACAAGCGGCCTGACCGAGCCGCCTTCCGCAATGGGGCCCGCGGTAGAGATGCCCGACGCTCCCCCTGTCACTGACTGCCAAGAGATAAGTACGTTGTAGGTGACTATCGAAATTCCAGCCGTAAGAAGGGCGAAGTGCAGCCCACGGGCACGAAAAATAACGAAACCCAGGAGGGTCGACAGCAGGTACGCGGCCACTCCGGCTACAAGAAGGGTACGTTCGCCGGGCCACCCCCAGTGGCCAGTGCCCAGGACGCCCAGATAAGCGCCTAGAGCGAGGAAACCGCCCTGCGCGAGGTTGAGTTGGCCCGCGAAACCGACCGTGATATTCAGGCTTGAGGCGATGAGGGACCATGCCAATATCGCCGTGATGGTGTACGTCATGTGGTTGGTGATAAAGGATGACCATATCCACCCAAGGGCAATCACTGCCGACGCAATGAGTATCCGCCACTGGAGACGGAGTCCCGTGTCATCGCGGAACAGCCGTGCGGCTGGCACCGCGGATGCCACGACGGAGGAGTTCGTGAGAGTCATAACTGCGCCTTCAGGACAGAGGCCTGACGGAATGCACCGTCGGGCCGAAGGGAGAGGAACAACACGAGTGCGATGAATACCACCATGTTGCGGAGGTCATTCGAGATGTAGCCTGCCGCCAGCGTCTCGACGGTAGCGATAATGAATCCGCCCCAAACGACAGATTGCATTTTGCCTCCCCCGCCGATGATGACGAGGATAACGAACGACACCAACGTAGGGTGGAAGCCCATATGAGGCTCGAGATTAACTGTGGGTGCTAGCAAGGCCCCGGCCAGACCAGCGATTGCAGCACCCAGGACGAAGGTCATGGTGCCAATTCGCGGTACGTTCAGCCCTGCAAGCGAGGCGATCTCACGGTTCTGGGCGAGAGCACGCATGGAGCGACCGAACGCGGTTCGGTAGACGAGCCAACCAACGGCGAGGGCGACACCGACAGTAACGGCGATGATGACAAGACGGTAGTCGGCGATCGTCACCAAGCCAAGTGTTGTCGATCCGGAAATTGGTGCTGGGACTGCCAGAGGATCGACGCCCCAGGTGAGCGAGATGATTTCCTGCAGCACTATGGCAAGGGCGAGCGAGCCCACAAGGACCGCGAGTGTATTCGACGATTGAAGCCGGCGGAAGATTGACCGTTCGAGGATAATGCCGACGACGGCGACAACCGCGACCACGATGAGGATCGCGATAAAGAACGGCATTTCCGCACCCACTACGAGTGAGTACTGAAGATATGCACCCAGGGCGAACATTTCGCCGTGCGCGAAGTTTGGAAGGTGAAGGACGCTAAAGACCAGAAATAGTCCTAGCGCCACCATCACATAGGCGCCGCCGAGCACAAGTCCGTTGGCGATTTGTTGCAATAAGAGGTCCATCCGAAGCTTTCTTGCTGAGTCGGTCGTTGGAGGTCAGGGGCGGATCTCTCTCGAGGTCCGCCAGCTGCGTCATTTGTCCAGAACCCAGCCCTCGCTGGCCGAATCCCATTTCGTTGCGGAGCCATTGATGAGGACCTCGCGGTCCTTGAAGACTCTGTCGCCATCCTGGGGCAAGAACTCCTGAAGGGTGCGGTCTTTAATCTGGTCAATCTTCAGCTCAGCCAATGATTTTTGGAGTGCGGCCGGGGAGACTTCATCGGCTCCCTTGAAACCTTCAAGGAGTATCTGCATTCCGTCGAACGCACTCGCCGCAAAGGGGCCAGCATCACCGCCGAGCGCCTCGGAGAGTTTGAGCGCAGTCTTGTTCCCGTCGGACAAGTAGGAATCCAGGTTAACAAGGGGGGTGGCTTGAGTTACACGGGCCATGGTGTCGTTGTCGTTAATCAGAGTGCGAACCTGCTCATTTGTGAGGCCTGCCTTCCACTGGAGCGGCACGGTCCCGCCGAGCTCTTTGACCTGCTTCGTGATCTGGATTGTTTCCGAAGGATACGCATTGAGGATGTAGAGGTCTACGTCGGCAGCAAGCATCTGAGTGATCGGTGCCCGGAAGTCCGTGTCGCCTAGCTTCATCTTTTGTTCGAGCACGACCTCGACGCCCAAAGCCTCTACCCCTTTGCGGAAGGAATCTTGCTGGCTGGTGAAGCCTGTGTGCATCTGGTCGGTGATGACGGCGATCCGCTTGATGTCGGGGTGCTTCTTGAGCCAGTCGAGCGTTGTATCCGCGTAGACCGCTATACCGGGAGCGCTGCGATAGACGTTGGGGTTCTTGGTCGGTCCGTCGACTGTTGACGTGGACAGCTGCCAGAAGGCATCGGACTGGGCCATGATGGACTGGACAGAGGATGCAGTGCCGGAACCAAAGGGGCCCACGATGTAGTCCATGCCCTCATCGAGGGCTTTTCGGGCGGCCGATTGGGCCGCCTCGGGTTTCTGTTCGTCATCGTACAGGGCGAGGTCGAGGTTATAGCTCTTGCCGGCTACTTCAATACCGCCGGCCTTATTGGTGTCGTCAACGACTACTTGCATGACCTCCGTAATGCTCTTGCCGTACACCGATGCTGCCCCAGTCAACGGGGCAATGACTCCGATGTGGATCGTGTTCTCTTCGCTCGAGGAGGCGGAGGAGCCACACCCAGAGAGTGCAAGACAGATGGCAGCCGACGAAGCGGCGACGGCCCAGGTATTTAGCTTCATAGGAGTGCAACTTTCTTGCCGCAGTTGGCCCTGAAATAGCCAATCGGCTCATTTGTGGAGTGGACATGCTGGTCCCCCTCGCACCCATCGGTCAGGGCCGTAAACATCCAAGCGCCATCACGAGGGTATCTGTGGTCCCGCTCACATTACCGGGCCGTTGACGCTAATGTCAACGCAACAGTTCCCAGCAAGCCCTTAGCAGCAGACTGATCTAAATCTGGGTTGCAGACACGCGAGCGGAGACCGATGGAGAATCGTATTCGTCTCCGTTTCCAAATTAATTGCCTATTGCTCCCGGAGACAGGAAGTTTTAATGGCCAGGACGTCCATATAGCTAAGATGACAATTTCCACTTATCATCAATTTATTGATGTTATTCGCGCTTCTTCCTGCTGGCTCAATATAAGCCGTCGCCCCCTTTGGGTAAGCCGAATGTGGCACACATACTTTTCATAGTTCCGTTCAGGCCGCCATTCGTGCGCCGGAGAAAACAGCACACAGGAGAACTACATGCACGCTCGCCGGCCAATCCAACAACAAATTAATTGGGACACCTTCCCGGGACGGGGATCTGAAGACAAGCTCGGCATCGAACGGTACGTCAGCATGATCGATAATCTCCGTCGATTTCTGGACCTCACGGCTGGTGGGAAACCGGATGCCGCTACCCTGTTGAAAATCAGCCTGCTTCTGGAGGGGGCATCCGACCTGCTCGAGCCGTTTCAAACGCCGGATCTTGAAGAGGTTTTTGGTCGCTCAATTGACTTGGACGGCCGCGCACAGACGTTGATTCCACCCTTCACTGTCACGTCCATCGACGAGTACCAGCTCGCCGGCACCGTTGTCTTTGGTCGGCACTTCTTAGGCAGCAAAGGGGCAGCCCATGGTGGCGCAATAACGCTGGTTTTCGACGAGGTACTAGGTCGGCTCTCGATGACCAGCGGACGGGCACGTTGCCGCACAGCTTATCTGCATGTGAACTATCGAAATGTTGCCCAGATCGGGGTCGAGCTGGACTTTACGGCGCGGTTCGTGCGGGAAGAAGGGCGCAAGCGATATCTCGCCGCTGAGCTTCGGCACGGGGACACGATCTGCGCCGATGCCGAAGGTCTTTTCGTCGAACTCAAAAACGGGCAGCCTTAACAGCCGCAACTTCCCGCCATGCAGAGCAGAGAATGAAGGCTTCTACGCAGGCAGTCCGTACGAGCTGTATCTGCCAGGTGAACCACCGGCAATAGTCGGCACGTTCAGACCCGCGGCTACTGTCATGCCATCGGAAGCGGGATCTTCCGGGCGGCCCTGCGATCGAGAAGATCAGTCCTCCTCCAACAGATAGGTTAGCCAGGAAGGAAGGGGCCCCTTGCCGCCACACGTGGGCTCATCCAGCCGCGCTGCTTCAACCTTTCCGGAGTTGAGACCACTACATTGATACGACAGGAAATTCGCAAGGCTCCGCTATGTGCAGCTGTCATCTATTAAGATGGACGCTCTGCTCCTCGCCGGTGCGGACGTTGACCGTGTTGTTGACGCCCCATCTGCTGATTCGCGAGACAACAGCCCAAGGAAGTTTTAAAGGAGCCGACAGTGCTGAAGCGACGTAATCGCAGAGAGAACTAGGAAGCCTATCAGCAGGTGCTGACAGGCTTCCTAGGAGTGGAGGAACCCCCCGGCAAGAGCACCCGCAAGGCCGTGCCGCTGTTACTCGGCCGTCTGTGCACTTGGATACGGTTGAGCTCAGATCAAATGTGTTCTGGGTCTCGCCTACCTGAGGTCTCCAGACGTAGAACAGTCACCCGTGTGAAATCTCTTCGAGCGAGCGGCGGGTAGTCTTTGGCCCGAGCAGTGCCAGGAGGCCCATGAGCACGAAGGCGGCTGCGATCATGAGCATAGTGGCCGTCTCGCCTACGCCTTGCAGCATCCCGGCCACCACCATTCCCTGCACAACGCCCGCAAATCGCCCCATGCCGTTCACGGTGCCGGCCCCTACTCCGCGGACCGATGTCGGGAAGGCCTCAGGCATATAGGTGTACCAGGTGGTGCTAGCAGCCAGGGACGCAGCAAAGACCAAAGAGACTGAAATGACCGTGAGCACCGGCGATGAAGCCGAGAGCGTGAATAAGAAGACGCCCACAGCAGCAAGGAGTCCCGCAATGAGCACTGCTGTTCTACGCTCGATGCGGTCGGCAAAGGCGAACAACAGGGCCGGGCCTGCCAACCCGGCCAGCGAGGCAATACCCACAACGCCCAGCGCATCCGCCTGGCTCATCCCACGCGTACCGAGAATCGTGGTTAGCCACGCGGTAATACCGTAATAGGCGAAGACCATAAGGAAAAAGGACGAGCCCAGTACAAGCAGTCGTCGCATGTATACGACGTTGAACAATTCCCGGAATGATCCCTGGTTTGCCGCGATGTCCTCCTCGGCCTCAATTGCGGGAAGCGGGCCGCGCTGCAACGCCTCTACCTCAAGTCGATCTACCGTCTTCTCGGCCTTGTCCTGATAGCCGTGAGTGGCCAACCAACGCACCGACTCAGGGAGCCAGATCGCAACAACCACGGCGATCAGAATGCCGACCGAGCCGATAACAAACATCCAACGCCACGCCCCGACGCCCTGAGGAACGATTATCCGAGCTATGAAAGCCGTCAGCGGAGACGCCAGAAAACCCAGCATTGTCACGATCGTGAAAAAGCGTCCTCGCGTCGCGCGCGGGAACATTTCACTGAGGTAGACGATCACTATGCCGGTTGCGGCCTGTACACCGATGCCGGTAAGGACTCGGCTCCAAAATAGCATCTCGAAATTGGGGGCGATCGCAGACATAAGCGACGTGAGCGAGTAAAACACAGAGGCCCAAATCAGCACCGGTTTTCGGCCCAGCAAATCCGCAAGCCGGCCACCAGCCACGGCACCAAACATCATGCCGATGAATACAGCTGAGGTGAGCATTCCGATCTGTGCGAGGTTGAGATCCCATTCGGCCATGATTGTAGGCGCAGTGTATGAAAAGACGAGGTTATCGAAGGTTTCAACGACATAAGCGGAGCCAAGCAGGGCGATCCAGAAAACGTGCACCCTACCCGTCGGAAGCCGATCTAGTCTGGCAATCGGTGATCCCGTTTTCTCTGCTGCCATCGCCCACGTCGTTGTCTTTGAAGTGTTCATGGCTTTCCTTTTGATGTTTGTGATTGTTCGCGGGCACAGCAGGGCTGAACTCCTAAAGCGAAGACAGCAAGTAAAGGTGTGTTGCGACCTTGAGCTGATCGCGTCCACGTTTCCTGAGCGCGCAACTGTAACAGTGACAGTGAGGGCGCTCTCTCCGTCGTGTAGGCGGGCCGAGAGACATCAATCCTTGATCAGTGATTCCGTATATGCGCGCGCCCGTGCGCTGTCATACGACCTAAGGATCTGAATTTTTTCAGCCTCCACTGAGCCTTCAGCGTGCGTGGCGAGAACAGCCTGGTATCCGCCCCACTGACTAGCGCAGAGATCGCCTACAAGATTGATGACTCGCAGGCGTTCGTTGGCGGGAGCGGCAGCAGCAAAGTACTTTTCCAGAACCGCTCTAACCTCTGGATTGGCCCAGTCTCCGCCGCCTGGGCCGGTCGCAACCAGACCGCCCGCCAGGTCAAGCAGCAGGGACGTTGCGCGATGGAAGCCGTGTGAAAAGTAATATTTGGCCATGTTTGTAGCGAGGGGATCTGGCAGGAACACACCGTTACTGCCCATTTTCGACCGTGCGGACGACAGTTCGGCGAAGCCCTTCACGGTCTCTGCCCAAGTGATGAGTTCGGTGATTTTGCCGCGTACGTGCCCCGCTTTTTCGATTCCGTTGGCTTCGCTGACAATCATGGCAGCGCCAACAAAGAGGTCAAGGAGCGGAAGCTTGTAATTGACTGCCGTAAATCGGTGGTATTCCACAAAGGCGAGTGCAAGTCGCGTGGCCGCCTCAGTGTCCCCATTGACGAAGACCCTTGATTTCGGGACGCGAACCCTGTCAAATACGGTGAGGCTTTCGAGCATTTTGTGTTTGGACGAAACAGGGTGCTCAAAGCTGTTCCTCTCCCCGTGGAGGAACGGAGAAACGTACAGGGTAAGTCCAGGCGTATTGACCGGTATTGCAAAGCTGACAGCGTACTCGGAGTCATCCGGTCCCATAGCCCTCGTCGGGAGAACTATAAGCTCGTCAGCATTGGCGGAAAACGAGGTGTGCACTTTTGCTCCGCTGACCGTTATCGAGTCTTCGTCTTCATCCACCACGTGAACGTAGAGGTCCGGATCGTTCTGTTGACTCGGCCCGAGGCCGCGGTTCCCCTTCACATCAGACTGAGCGACCGCAAGTGCCACGTCGTTGTCACAGCAGTATTGGTGAAACGCTCTGGCGTTTTCCAGCCCCTCGCCGACTGTAGCGCGCAGCAACCCAAAGAGCGCATCACTGCCCACTTCCTTGAGGACGATTGTTCCGGCACCCAGTCTGCAGACAGATTCGATAAGGGCTCCACGCCTTTTTAGGTCCTCCGCTGTCCGGGGCACCCGGTAGAAGGCCGTATAGGGGCCGTCGCCATCGTCCGCCACGGCCAGGTCTGGCTCCTTCTCGGCGATATCAAATCCCAGAGCTGAATGGGCGATCGCGGACTCGAACTCTTCAAATAGGGTGACGTCCTTGACGTCCTCACCTTGATACACGACACGTCGATCGTCCTTGAGAGCTTCCCGGTACTGGGCTGCTGTGCGCAGAGTCAATGTTGTTTCTCCTAACAGGGTCCGGGAAACGCCGCGACTTGGGGGTCACAAGCTTTCCACATCCAGGGTTTTAGGTGAGGGACGTAATTTCACGTCACTCAGGGATAATGCGGAGTCGAATCGGGGAATCGATTCCTGCTACAAAACCTGCGCACCAAGGGTGGCCAGTGCGAAGTCGAGGCCCGCATCGTGTCTGCTACCTCTTGTGGTCGACGTATGTGGTCGAGCAGTAGCCCAGGGTCGGGGTTGTTGACCAAGGGGTTGATCGCGAAATCCAGAGCGCCCTTTACGGTGGCGATGACCTGAAGTCAAGGCTAGCCGCGCTTTACACTGGCGTCAAGTATCCGCGTTGACTCGTAATCAACCTCCGCGAAGGGGGATACGTTGCCTCATGAATAATCCTCCGGCCGGATCGGTGGTTGCCGGGTCTGCGGATGAGGGGTTACGCGGTGTGAATGGGGTTGACGATAGCGGAGCGAAAGGCCGTGACGAAGCAGCTGGCCAGGTCTTATCGGACTGGTGACAGGGTCCGGAAGGGAAGGATCCCGGACGAGGTCGTGAGCTGACCGGGTGGCGCCGGGATTATGCCCGGGCGGTGCTCGGCACGCTCGGGATCCGCCCCGGCCCAGGCCGGTCAGGGGTGGCCGGGCCCCGGTATACGGGGAGGATCTGCAGCTGGCTTTGGTGCTCTGCTGGGCTGTGTTGCGGGCCCGCCGGTAAATTGCTGGCGGCAGGGGCCCGCACTCGTTCCGATGCTGTGCAGCGAGAAGGCGATGGGGTATCAAGCAGAGAGTTCTGTTCTTTAGTTGTTGACTCTGGAGATAAGTGCCGGGAATACGCTGCCGTCCTGCGGTACGGTCCGGGGCGCCGGAGCCGAAGTGCCCTCGCGCCGACGGGCATCCTGGAGTTCTTATCGCTTAGGTGGCCCTGGCGGTGGCTGCAGGGGGTGTGCAGCCACCCTGCGGGCGCGGCCCCCCGAACAATGGTCTCGGACGAGCGTCCAGACGCAGCACCGCAAGTGTTAATGCGTCGCCATGCCCTGGGGGTGCCATCACGTGGCTGAGGCGTTTTCCTCCACGAGACCGCTACTGATGCCCAGCATTGCCAGGTGGATGCGCACCAGGTCGTCGCCAAGTTTGTCGAAGCGGGCAGGGTCTTCGGCGACAAGCTGGCTGAACCGCATCACAATGCCGTTGACGGCATCCGCGACGGCATCAATGGACGCAACTGGCCGTGCCTGGCCATTGTCGACAAGTTTCTGCATGTAGTGGCAGTGGGTCTTGTTGATCCGCCCGTGAATGTCTTGCCAGAGGTCCGTCATGCCGGGGTCACTCAACGATTGATGCTGAATGATGGTGAGCAGGCCGACGTTCCGGGCGTAGGCGCGGAGGTATGCGAGGTCTGTGAGTCGGATGATTTGGTCAGGCGGCAGATGCCCTGGCACGCGCTGCGTGGCACCGAACTCCTCGCGAACCCGCTCGGCCAGCCCGCGGAAGACGTCTTCCTTGGAGGAAAAGTAGGAGTAGACGGTGGGGCGGGTGCTCTCCGCAGCGGTAGCGATGTCCGCAATAGTTGCCCGCCCGTATCCGAGCTCGGTAAAAACACCACTGGCTGCATCGAGGATCTGCGCGGCGGTCTCAGGACGTGGACCCTTTCCATTCCTCGTCGCGCGAGTTGCTTTTGATCCGCTGCTGCTGCGAATGCTGTTCATAGTTGCCTCCTTAACACCGATTATTGCCCATGGCGGACGCGACCGTGGGATGGGTGTCTCCGACTCTCACGGGCAAAATTTGCGGCGCTGTGCCCGCCGTGGGTCCATCTGGGGAGCTCGTCAGGGAGCCACGGGCCCGGATGTGGGGGTGTTCGCAGGCCTCTGCGAAGGTCAGCACTGGGGTGACACATGCATCCGTCCCCGCAAAGTGCTCGGCCCACTCGTCACGTTTTCTCTCGGCGATGCGGTCAGCGAACATCTTTGCGAGACGTGGCCAGTTTGCCCGGTCGTCCCGATCGGGCAACACGGCCTGGTCGAAGCCCAGCCCGGCAAGTAAGAGCGAGTAGAACTGTGGCTCGATGGAACCGACGGCAAGGAACTTCCCGTCGCGGCACCGGTATGTGCGGTAGAAAGGCGCGCCGCCATCGAGAATGTTTGTGCCGCGGCCATCGACGCCCCACTTTCCCTGAGCCTGAAGCTCGAGAACCTGCTGAGCGAGCACCGTTACCCCATCGACCATCGCGGCGTCGATGACCTGACCGCAGTCCAGCCGTTCGCGGCGCCAGAGAGCCGCGAGGATTCCCACGACGGCGAACATTGATCCGCCGCCGTTATCAGCCACCAGGTTGAGGGGTGGCACCGGGGTCTCTGGAGTACCGATGGCTTCGAGGACCCCAGTAAGCGATAAATAGTTAATGTCGTGACCGGCCATCAGTGCCTGCGGACCGTCTTGACCCCAGCCGGTGACACGCGCATAGATCAAACGGGGATTGGCGGACATGCAGTCGGCCGGCCCCAAGCCCAAACGCTCGGTGACCTGAGGCCGGAAGCCCTCCACCAGCACGTCCGCTTCCGCAATCAGCTGCAGCGCTTCCTCACGTCCTTGAGGTGACTTCAGATCCAGTCCGACGACATGCTGGCGCCCTCGCAAGGTATGCGAGTTGACGCCTTCAGCGCCGGGACGAACCACCCGGGTAACGGTGGCCCCGAGGTCCGATAGAGCCATGACGGCATGGGGCGCTGGCCCTATGCCAGCGAGTTCCACAATGGTTAAGCCTTCGAGCGCGCCCATCATGTGCACCTCCAGTTAGTGGTGACGCTGCTATGGCGGTTTGCTTTACGTTGATGTAAAGTCCTGCACTAGAACGTCTTGCTCGGATAAAAAGTAATTTCGTGCTGTGGCTACCACTTTACATTGATGTAAGGCCATTGCTACCTAGATGCACCTGAACTTAGGAAGGATGACGCAGTGAGGGGTCTTCCAGAAGTCAATGAACGGACTATGAACCGGGCTTTCGCCCGGGCGCTTTCCGCCGTACCGCACAAGGTTGCCTATATCGAGGCCGACGGTACGGAATGGACCTACGAACAGACCTATGCGCGTGCCCTTGAAGTAGCAGGCGGGTTGGTCTCCCTCGGCGTGAAGCCGCAGGGCCGCGTCGCCCTAATGCTGGATAATTCCTTTGACTTCCTTTCCGTGGCCTACGGACTGGGCTTGACCCGGCGTGTACAGACACCAATCAATACGGCGTACAAGGGCAGCTTCCTCTCACACCAGCTGCGCGACAGTGGTTCGAGTGTTCTGGTGGTGGAAGACCACTATGCTGAGCGCTTGGCTCTTGTCGCCGACGCCGTGCCGGAACTGGCAACAGTCGTCGTGCGCGGCGGAGAGGGTGCAGCCCTCAAAGACTCCCGGTTTCGTGTGCTCCGCTTCGAAGCGCTTTTCGAGGCCGGGTCGGCTGGTGAAGAGGAGGCGGACGCCGCCGACCTGTTGGCCATTATGTACACCTCGGGCACGACGGGTGTCAGCAAAGGCGTCGAGATGAGCCATGCCCAGGTCTACACCTATGCGTCGCGCGAGGACGCTGCGAGACCGCGAGCTGAGGACCGGATCCTTGTCATGCTGCCCATGTTCCACCTCGCGGGCCAGTACTACGGCGCCTACCAATCCCTCATCGCTCTGGCAACGTGCGTGATCCAGCCGGGTTTCTCGCTGAGTCGGTGGTGGGGATGGATCCGCGACTTCGGCATCACCGAGACCACGATGCTGGGTGCCGTGGCGGAGCTGCTGCAGCAGGCCGAACCACGAGATGATGATGCCGACAACCCGCTGGAGTTTGCTGTGATGGCCCCGCTTGCCAGCAACATCGACCGTTTCCAGGAACGCTTCGGACTCCAGGTTGGCGCCGTATACGGCATGAGCGAGATCGGGTCCGTCATGTATAGCGAACCCGAGGATGTCGTCCCGGCGTCGGCCGGCAAGGCCAGGCACGGGTACCAGCTGCGCCTGGTCGGCGAGGATGGCGCGGACGTTCCCGATGGAATGGCGGGTGAGCTGTGGGTGAAGCCGGATTCTCCCCTGCAGGTGATGACTGGTTATCACGGGCTCCCTGATAAGACGGCCGAGACAGTCGTGGACGGCTGGGTACGCACTGGAGACATCTTTAAACGCGATGGCGAGGGCAACTATTACTTCGTGGACCGCCGGAAGGACGCCCTGCGCCGCCGGGGAGAAAACGTTTCCAGCTTCGAGGTCGAGCGCAGTCTCAACGAGTACCCCGACATCCTGGAGTCCGCGGTCGTCGCCGTCCCCTCCGACCTTTCGGAGGACGAGATCAAGGCCGTCGTGGTGCCTCGCGAGGGCCGTGAGCTGGATTGCGCAAAGCTGATCGAGTTCCTCGCGGCCCGGATGCCCTACTTTATGGTGCCCCGGTACGTGGAGGTGGTTAGCGAATTGCCTAAGACTCCAACGCAGAAGATCCAAAAGTACCTGCTCCGGCAACCGACCGGAGGCCCCGTGTGGGACCTCGAGGCCTCGGGCATCAAGATCAGCCGACGCGCGTGAGTAAAGGAAACTGACCTATGTTCAAGAAGCTGCTGATAGCCAACCGGGGTGAGATCGCCGTCCGGGTCATGCGGACTGCGGCCGCCATGGGCATTCAGACTGTCGCTGTCGCGCCCCGCGACGATGCCGACTCCGGACACCGTGCCCACGCGGACGAGACCGTCGAGCTCTCGGGAAGCGGCCCCGCGGCCTACCTCGATGTTGACGCGATTATCGACGCAGCATTGAGGCAAGGTGCCGACGCCGTGCACCCCGGTTACGGCTTCCTGGCCGAGAGCGCAGAACTCGGCGCCGCCTGTGAGGCAGCGAACATTGTGTTCGTTGGTCCAACACCGGAGACGCTGCGTCGCTTCGGTGACAAGACAAGAGCCCGAGAGGCCGCCCAAGAGCTATCGGTCCCGCTGCTTATGGGCACAGTCGGCGCGACCAGCCTGGACCAGGCCACTGAGTTTATGCGCGATCTCGGCGAGGGTGCCGAGGTGATGGTAAAGGCCGTTGCCGGCGGCGGGGGTCGCGGGATGCTGCCGGTGAAGTCTTTGGGCGAGCTTCCGTCCGCTTACGAGCGTTGCTCATCCGAGGCGCTCAAGGCGTTCGGCTCAGGTGACCTGTACGTTGAGCAACTGCTTCCGCGCGCCCGGCACATCGAGGTTCAAATTCTCGGCGACGGCACCGGAGACGTGATTCACCTGTGGGATCGCGACTGCTCCGTCCAGCGACGTCGGCAGAAGCTTATCGAGATCGCACCGGCACGACTGCCTGAGGTGCAGCGCCACGAGATCCTGCGTCACGCCGTGGCACTTGGCCAGGCGACAGACTATCGGGGGCTTGGCACGGTCGAGTTTCTTGTGCACGAGGACCAGTTCGCCTTCCTCGAGGTAAACCCTCGCATCCAGGTGGAGCACACCATCACGGAGGAGATCCTTGGCCTCGACCTGGTCGAGCTTCAGCTCCGCGTGGCCGCCGGTGGGACGCTCCGCGAGCTCGGTATTGCGGGCGGAGTAGCTTCGCCTACCCGCACGTCCATGCAGCTACGCGTAACCACAGACCGCCTCGCAGCGGATGGTTCGGTGGTGACCAGCGCGGGCCGCATTTCCGCGCTACAGCTGCCAACAGGGCCGGGGACACGAGTTGACACTCACGCGCACGTCGGGATGGTCGCCAACCCCCGTTATGATTCGCTGCTCGCCAAGATTGTGCTGACGCAACAATCCGGGAGCTTACATCAATTGGCAGAGCGGGGTGTTCGAGCGCTGAGGGAGGTCGCCATTGCCGGGATAGCGACCAATATAGAACTGCTCCAGACGATCCTCAACCATCCCGATTTTCGGGCCGGTGGCACCGACACGACTTTTGTTGAGCGTGAGCTGTCGACGCTGCTGGCGGCTCCGGTCGCGCCGCCGCTTTTCAGGCCTACGTACGCATCTCAGAGTGAACAGCCCGGTTCCGAGGATCTGGTCATTCCCGACGGTTGCGATGCCGTCACGGCTCCAATGTCGGGCATCGTGGTGGAGAGCCTTGTGGTGCCGGGACAGAGCGTCGGGTCCGGCCAGACCCTCTTAGTGCTCGAAGCGATGAAGATGGAGCACATCGTCCTCGCCGAGCGTGGGGGTGTTGTCGAGCGGGTCGGAGTGGAGGAAGGGGCCGCGGTAGAGGGCGGACAGGTCCTGCTGACCGTTCGGGTGGACGAGGACCTGGATATCGTAAGTTCCGCGATTGAAGACGAGGACCTGGACATCGTACGTTCGGACCTCGCCGAAGTGCTCGATCGGCGTGCCCATACTCTCGACCGCTCCCGACCTGCCGCCGTGGAAAGGCGCCGCAAGGTCGGCCGTCGCACCGCGCGCGAGAACATCGCCGACCTCTGCGATTCCGACAGCTTTATCGAGTACGGCGGTCTCGTCCTTGCCGCGCAGCGTCAGCGTCGTACGGTCGAGGAGTTGGTACAGAAGACTCCGGCCGACGGACTGGTCGGCGGTATCGGCTCGGTCAACGGCCGTCAGGTCGTCGTGATGTCCTACGACTACACGGTGATGGCCGGCACCCAGGGGTTCTTCAACCACGCGAAGATGCGACGGCTGTTCAGTATCGCAGGCGAGCAGCGACTTCCAGTCGTCCTGTTCGTAGAGGGTGGGGGCGGTCGGCCTGGGGATACCGATATGGCTGCTATCGCCCAGCTCGATGATGAGACTTTCACCCAGCTCGCTCGCCTTTCCGGGAAAGTACCTTTGGTCGCTATCGCAGCCGGCAGGACCTTTGCCGGCAACGCTGCCTTGGCATCGGTGGCCGACCTCATCATCGCCGCCCGAGACACAAACATTGGAATGGGCGGTCCTGCCATGATCGAGGGCGGCGGTCTCGGCATCTTCGCTCCCGAGGAGATCGGGCCGGTCTCCGTGCAGGTCCCGAACGGCGTCATCGACATCCTGGTTGACGACGAGGCTGCGGCGGTCACCGCCACCAAGTCATACCTGGGCCACGTGCTCCAATCGCGTCTCGAGGTACACACTGCTCACGACCAGCGTCGGCTGCGGCACGTAGTACCGGAGAACCGGCTCCGCGCCTACGACATCCGGCGGGCCATTAAACTCATCGCCGACGTAGACAGCGTCCTGGAGCTGCGCCCGGAGTACGGAGTAGGCATCCTCACCTGTCTAGCCCGGATCGAGGGGCGCAGCATCGGCATCCTGGCCAACAACCCCAGTCATCTTGGGGGCGCGATCGACACCCAGGCGGCAGAGAAGGCTGCCCGCTTCCTGCAGTTGCTGGATGCGCACCGTCTGCCCTTGGTCTCGCTCATCGACACACCCGGCTTCATGGTGGGACCCGACTCGGAACGGACGGCGGCGGTGCGGAAGTTCGGCCGGATGTTTTTAGCCGGGGCCAACATCACCGTGCCGGCGGTCGCGGTGGTGCTCCGTAAGGGCTATGGCCTAGGTGCCATGGCGATGTCCGGTGGTGACCTCAAGGCGCCATTGGCCACGCTTGCCTGGCCGACCGGCGAATTCGGTGGGATGGGTCTGGAGGGGGCTGTGCGGCTGGGTTATCGCGACGAACTTGAGGCTATCAAGGATCCGGAGGCGAGGCAGCGCCGCTACCAAGAGCTTATCGCCGAGCTTTATCAGCGCGGCAAGGCCCTCAACATCGCCAGCGTCCATGAAGTTGACGACGTCATTGATCCGGCCGACACCCGCCGTATCGTACACATGCTGCTGGACGCGGCCGTGATCCCGGCAGACAAGGGCCGCACCTACATTGACTCTTGGTGAGGCGAAGTTCCACGCCCCCGGGAGAAGGGACGCTGGACTGGCGAGCTCCGCTTTGGCGCATGCACAAGGCGGAGGTCGTCGTCACCGGACGCTTAATGGGTCACAAACTTAGATTTGATGTGTCCCAGAAAGGAGCATGAGTCATGAACTTCGCTGACGTTTTGGGGGTTCGACACAGCTGCCGTCGGTTCCTCGGCGACACGGTTCCTCGCGCCGAGCAGGAGGAGCTTCTGCGGCTGGCCCAGTCTAGTCCGTCGTGGTGCAACACGCAGCCGTGGCAGGTGCACGTCGTGACCGGCACAGCCATCGAGGCGCTCGGAGCCAAGTTGACCGAGTGTGCGATGACAAGTGGTACATCGCCGGATCTGCCCATGCCTACCAGGTACGCCGGCGTATATGCCGAGCGGCGCCGTGATGCCGGCTACGCGCTGTATGGCAGTCTCGGCATCGGGTCCGCCGACTACGAAGCCCGAACCAGGCAGGGGCTCCTCAACTACTCCTTCTTTGGAGCCCCTCACGTCGCAATTATCACAACTGAGCGGGACATGGGGGTTTACGGGGCAGTCGATTGCGGTGCCTACATCGCATTTTTCACCCTGGCGGCTGCTTCGATGGGAATCGCAACCGTGACGCAGGCAGCCATCGCCATGCACAGCACTGCGGTGCGAGAGTTCCTCGATCTCTCTGATGACCGGCTCGTTGTCTGCGGTGTGGCCTTCGGATACGCCGACCCGGAGGACCCGGTGAACGCTTTCCGCACGGGGCGAGCGGGGCTGGACGAGGTGGTCCACTGGGTTGACGGAAGCTCTTCATGATCAACGTCCTGTTTCGGGAACCTGTTCCGGCACAAGGTGCTTGAGCAGGATAATGCCGGCAACCGAGAGCCAAGCCGGTGTGCATGTGCTTACTCCCGGTCAGTAGTGGGAACGGCTGATGAAGTGCGGCTACGAGGTGGCAGGGTTCCTGGGATCCACCGGTGAGCTTTCCTGGCGGTGGTCCCGCCCGCATATGTACCAGGCCGGGGGCTGGCGGGAGGCGCCGCAACCCATTCTGCGTTTGAGAGGAAATGATGAACCTGCCGCCGATTACCCTGACCGGCCACGTGCAGAAGGAAGCGTGGAGGAACAAGGTGCTGCCGCCCGTGGAGCGCCTTGGTACGGAGGTGTGGTCTATTCCCGTGCCGTTTCCGGACAATCCCATGCGTTACACCCTCAGTTACCTGCTCCTGGGTGACGGTGACGCGGTCCTGATCGATCCGGGGTGGGACAGCGACGTCGGCTTGGACCATTTGGCGGCGGGAATGCGGAAAGCCGGACTGGGCCTGACCGACCTGACCGGTATTGTCGCTACCCATTATCACTCGGACCATCTGGGGATGGCTGCCCGCCTGCGGACGGCCACAGGAGCGTGGGTTGCCCTGGGTGACCGGGAGGTGCGCCGGCTTACCGCCGGTGAGGACCCTGAGGTTGTTCTGAACGACGACCGCGAGGAACTGACGCTCTGGGGCGTGCCGGCGGACCGGCTGGCCGAGGCGGCCCTGGACCGCCCCGGTTTTAACCATATGCAGAACCTCGCCGATCCGGATCTGCGGCTCACCGACGGCAGCCTGGTGCCCGTAAAGGGCATGAACCTGCGCGTGGTCACGACACCCGGGCATTCACCCGGGCATATCTGCCTGGTCGATGAGCCCCACGCCCTGATCTTCAGCGGGGACCACGTCCTGCCGCGCATCTCCCCGCATATAGCGCTGGAGCTGCGCGGGCCGACAAACCCGCTGGCTGACTACTACGATTCTCTGGACTTGATCGGGTTCGAGGACGAGATGGAGGTCTGCCCGGCGCACGAGTACCGGTTTCGCGGCATGCAGCGGAGGGTAGCACAGCTGATCCACCACAACCGCGAACGCTCCGCCGAGGTCCTGCGGGTGCTGGAGGCGCACCGTCCCGAAAGCGTCTGGGACATCGCCCGCCACCTGACGTGGTCCCGCGGATGGGACTCCCTGCAAGCCCTCTCGCTGCGCTTGGCGGTCTCCGAAACTGCAAGCCACGTCGTGTACCTGCTCTCCCAGGGCCACCACATCGACGTACCCGTCATCGAACCACGCCCGGTTGCGTCCCGATGACGGCAAACCGCCGGGCAAGCTCCCGGGTGGAGCCAGCCGCGGGATGCTGGCCTGGCAACTATCGCATGTTGAAAGACGCATAAGGGAGTGGATGCTGCTAGGCCACTCCCCCGTTGGTCTTTCAGCCCGTCAGGCCGACATATGGTCCCTTATGTTCAAAGCCTGGGAGTAGAAGTAGCCGGGAGAACTCCCGCTCAATGAGGAACGCGATGTTTCAGGCGATCTTGAACGTACTAATCACTCCCGAGATGATCACGTCGCAGACCCAAGACGGATAGCTTTGTTTTCCGTGGTGTGGGCTAGTCGCGAGTGGCCTGCTTCAGGCGATACGAGCATCTGTTGCCACAATTCCTAGGTCAGCAGCTTTAAACGTGAATCACGGGCAAGAACCCGCTCTTGGAAAAGTCTTCTGCTGATCTTTCCGCGATCCGTCACCGGAACCGCGCCGAGCTCGTAGTACTGGACCGGCCGCTTGTGCCGGGAGAGCTGACCCTCTAGCCCATTCCGGATCTGAGTAGGCGTGACCGGCCCGCACGATGGCACAATTCCGGCTACTATCCGCTCCCCTCTCAGATCATCAGGGACTCCCACCGCTATAGCGGAAGCAATCCCGGGAATCGACGCCAGCGCGAGTTCGATCTCATGAGGATAAACGTTCCTGCCGGAAGTGATAATCCTGTCGGACTGCCGTCCCAGAATATGCAGGATTCCATGCTTCAGAAACCCCTGGTCCCCCACGGAATGCCAGTTATCAACGGTGCGCATGCCCCCCACCCCCGATTCCCAAAGGTAGCCGTTGCTGATCATGCCGCTGCGAACAAAGATGCTGCCCGGTTGTCCCGGGGCAACGTCTGTTCCATCTTCGTTCAGAATCCGCAAAGTCACACCGGGAAACGGCGCGCCCACGTCCGTCCATGTGCCGTCGTCGCTAGCTCCCTTAAAGCGGATCTCTTTACCTGCGACAAAGCTGAGCTCCGATGCGCCATAGTATTCGTAAACCCTTGCATTGGGCGCCCAGCGCCGGGCCGCTTCTAGCGTCCTGGCGTCCAGCTTGGAGCCAGCGCAGATGATGCTGGAAATGCCCGAGCCATCTACTCCTCCTGCTAGACCTCGTTCACTCAACAGGCGGAGCATGGTGGGCACAACCACTAGGCGGGTAATTCCGTCGTGGACGACGGACGCATGCGCATCTCCGACATCAAACTGCGTCAAGGTGTGGAATGAGGATCCGGCGTAAATACATTCAGCGAGAGCGTACAGGTTCAGGCTGGCGGCAAGTGGTCCTGGCGCTAAGGTCCTATCCTCCCTGCGAAGTCCAAAAAAGGCAGTTGAGGCCTCAAAGGAGGCGCGCCAGGACCGACGTGTACGCGTAAAGGCCTTGGGCATGGATGTCGTCCCCGAGGTGAAGCCGATGAGAAAGTCCGCGTCTTGGTCTCCGTCGACAAGTTCTTTCGATTCTGGCCCTTCGAGGGGCTTCCCCCTTCCCCTCACCCTCCCCCTTGGCACTCGTTGGGACCCGGCGAAACCCGTTTCCACGACTGAAGTACCCGGATTGGAAGGAGCCTTTTGACCGATCATCTCGACCATGCCGTTAAGCTGATCCGAAGGCCACGTTGGATCCAGAACCGCACACATCCCAGAACCGGCGACAGCCGCTGCAAATTTAGGCGGAAAGCTAGTCGAGTTGCCTCCTATGAGGAGGCTCAGGGGACAGGTCTCGTCCAACTCAACCATTGCCCTGTCACGCAGCGCGGACCAAGTGAGAGGATCATCGCCGACGACGATCGCCAGTCCGTCCGGGTCATGCTCTGCCCAGTAATTCAGTCGATCGAGAAACGGCATTTAGATCCTCCGACGAACAAGCACTTCGTCCCCTCACGGGCCGGCCATCTCCCGTGTTGCCGATGCCTTTATCTCCCGTGTTGCCGATGCCTTTTGTTACCCAAGTGCATCAGCCCCGGGCCATGGGGGGTGCAGGGCCCGTTATTTGACCCGCGTGCCTTGACCTTGCTGCCCATCACCAGAGTTCGTACGAGCGCCTGGTGATGGGCAAATGGAGCAGAGAACCTTCTCAGCGCTCTCCTGCTGCTGAGAAGACGACTTCAGGAAGTGCGTCGACCGTCGGGAGGAGCCTGTCCAAAACAATGTTCCGGGCATCATTCATGATGGTATCCACGACCTCCTGGCAACTTGCTACTTCGTGAATAAGACCTTGAGACTGACCGGCCCACCACAAGCCGTCCTCCATGTTGCCTTTCAGCAGCACTTCTTCACGCCCTCTTCGGCCGGATGCAAGGTGGGCGACGTCCTCGAAGGATTTGCCCTCCTCTTGGGAAATCCTGAGAATTTCTTCGGAAATGGAGTTTCGTGCGACTCGCGCGCTGTTGTGGAATTCACGGAAGACGATCAGTGTGTCTCGCTCGCTATTAGCGACAATCTGGTTTTTGACGTTCGCGTGTACGGGAGCTTCAGTCGTTGCGATAAACCGTGTACCCATATTGATCGCCGAGGCTCCGAGCGCCAAGGCCGCCACAAGTCCGGCTCCGTCAGCGAAACCGCCACTGGCGATGATGGGGATGCTTAGTTGCCGCGCTGCAGCAGGGATAAGCACCAGGCCCGGGATGTCGTCCTCACCGGGATGCCCCGCACACTCAAATCCGTCGATGCTGATGGCATCGACGCCCAACTGCTGGGCCTTCAACGCATGCCGTACCGCCACAGCCTTGTGTATGACCTTGACGCCGGCCTTTTTGAAATCTGCCATATGCGGCTCGGGGTTACTTCCCGCCGTTTCAACGATCTTGATTCCCGACTCGACGATCGCCTCGCGGTATTCGTCGTAGGGCACTGGATTGATCGTGGGCAGGATAGTGAGGTTGACGCCGAACGGCTTGTCCGTCATAGTTTGGCATCGCTGGATCTCTTTGGCCAAGAGTTCGGGTGTGGGCTGCGTTAAAGCAGTCAGGAATCCAAGGGCTCCTGCGTTGGCCACGGCGGAAATAAGCTCGGCAGATCCGACGCCAGTCATCCCCCCGCAGACTATGGGATGTTCGATTCCGAAAAGCTCAGTGAACTCAGTCTTCATTGGTGTTCCTCGTATTGTGTTCGTGCATTCAGCAGCATGTGTTTATTTCCCGCACTCACGAGCTGCGCGGGGTTTTCTGGAACCCCACTCAGCTAATGCTGGGTACGGCAAAGGGCCAGCGGGGGGCGCAGGAGACCGGGAGTCTTACTCTCGGCGGGGTCGCTTCCGACTTGGATTACACGGTTGTATTGGTCAACATGGACTACCCGCGGCTCGTAGACTTTGGCTTCTTCGGTGCTCATTTGGCCGAAGGTAATAAGGATGACAGTGTCGTTTTCGTGTACAAGATGCGCAGCCGGGCCGTTGATGCCGATTACGCCGGAGCCCCGTTCGCCGGCGATCGTATATGTCTCCAAACGTGCGCCGTTGGTTACGTCTACGATGGCCACGAGTTCGCCGGGCAGAATGTCGGCGGCTTCGAGCAGGTCCAGGTCAACGGTGACCGAACCCACGTAGTGCAGGTCTGCGTGCGTGACCGTTGCACGGTGAATTTTGGACTTGAACATTGATCGATTCATAACGAACTGTTCCTCTCTCCGGGTTCAGGTGGCACATTCAGTGCAGCAGACGTCATCCGGTAAGCCAGTGTGCCTTCTAGCTGCCGAGGTTCAACCCACACCTCATAGCCCTCCGCCTTCGTGATGAGTACCCGGCCATCCAAACCGTTAGCAGCAAGCCATAGGGCCGAAGAATCGGGCATAGCGACCTCGACGAAACCCGACCTCGCGCACTTCTTGTTTTTCCGGACTTCCACATAGGCGCCAACCAGCTGACTCCAGTCGTCGTGGCGGTAAATAGACATCGGATCTCCCTTCGGCCGCTTTGGTCTTATTTCAATTTGGTACTCGTGCGGCGCCCCCACGTGCCCCGCGGCAGCAGACTTTCGGTGCACTTGATGCTTCAGCCAGCAGGCGTTGCCAAAAAGTGTGGTTGCGGTGGAGCACCATTAGCGTTGCGATAGTTGACAGTCCGGGCGACCGTCGGGTGCTCCACCGCAAGTTGAAAGGGTGACCGTTGCTTATAAAGCTCGTTCCGCCACGCCGTTGTAGTCGCTAAGTGGACGAATCAGCGAGTTATTTGAGGCCTGTTCCAGGATGTGGGCCGTCCAGCCGGTGATGCGGCTGGCGACGAAGATCGGCGTAAATGTGGGGGTGTGTCGAAGCCCATGAGGTGGTAAGTGGGCCCGGCGGGGTAATAGAGGTTGGGCTTGATGGCCTTGGCCTCGTCCCTTGCTTTTCAAGCCCTTCGGGGCATCGTCTACGTTGAGCTGATCTCAGGCGAAGGCGGAATGCCCGGTCATGGCCCGGCCAAGAATAAGGGAGTTCACTTCGTGGGTCCCCTCGTAGGTAAAGACTGCCTCGCCGTCAGCAAAGAGTTTTGCCATGCCGTGTTCGGCAAGCAAACCGTCACCGCCCATAAGGGCCCTGCCGAGAGAAAGCGTTTCCCGCATAAGCCGCCCGCAAAGGGTCTTGGCCAGTGCGGCATGCTCGACGCCGGCCAGACCCTGGTCCTGCAGATTTGCTACGTGCCGCATAAGCGCCAAGGAGGCTGACGCGTTGCCCGCCATCGTAGCGAGATGACTCTGGATAAGTTGGAAACCACCCAGGGGCCGTCCAAACCTGGTCCTGTCCATTGCGAAGTCAAGGGCCATATCGATGGCGGCAAGCTGGAGTCCGACAGACTGCCAGGATACCCAGATGCGGGAGTCCCGAAGGAGGACATTGACATCTTTAAAAGTTGAAATTCCGGGTAACCGGTGTGACTCCGGCACTCGAACGGCATCGAAAGTCAGGTGGGCGTTCTGAACCGTTCGGGCCGCAATTTTTGATTCCAGTCTGACAACGTCTAACCCCTCGGCAGGAGCGTGCACAATGAAGGCACGGAGCGCGCCGTCAGCCGTGTCCCGGGCAAAAGTGATGATGTGCGTGGCCAGGGTGCCGTTCCCGATCCAGGTCTTTTCGCCGTTGAGGACCCAGGAATCACCGTGACGGGTCGCAGTTGTACGCATGCCGCGGGAAATATCGGAGCCGCTGGTCGGCTCGGTTAGGGCGAATGATCCGATTCCTTCGAGTCGTTCCAGAACAGGAAGAATGAATTGGCGTTGTCTTTCTGTGCCGAATCTGTGGATTGTTTCTGATACCAGCTCGTCGTGAACCCCGAAGAAGGTGTTGATGGAAAGGTCCGCCCGGGCAAACTCCATGTTGAGAAGGCCGGTGAAGAGCTTCGAATGCCCCCGCCTGTGAAGCCCGTTTATTTTGGCGTCAGCGATCGCGGGAAGAATCTCAAGGGGAAACCGTTCGGTGATCCAGCAATCGATCGCTATCGGTTTGACCGTTCGGGCGAAAAAGTCTTTCGCCTCCACCAGCATACGGTGTTCGTCGTCCGACAGTGCGTCGGCTACATGCAGGATGTCAGCGTCGAACTTGTTGGCCACTGCAGGTGAATCCAGATCTAATGTCCTGTCCATGCGGGATCCCTCTTTTCTGCAAAGGCCGTGGCGCCTTCTTTGGCGTCGTCGGAGCCGAACACGCCTGCCATTTCGGCGCTCGTCGCTTCCCAGGTGCTGGCTTCCCAAGGGTCTGAGTGCCGAGTGCTGTGCAGCAGCCGCTTGCTCGCCTGTACTGCGAGGGGTGCGTTCTCGGCGATGGTCTGAGCCAGTTCGAGCGCGACTTTCAGGGCGTCACCCTGGGGTGCAAGCTTGTTCACCAGGTGGTATTCCGCAGCTCGGGTTGCGTTTATGGGCTCTCCGGTCAGCAGCATCTCCATGGCAAGGCGCTGGGGAATTTGCTGGGCAAGCCGTGTCAATCCGCCAGCTCCGGCGAAAAGACCGCGGGTGACCTCGGGGAATCCCCATGAGGAGGTTTCGTCAGCAATGATGAGATCGCAGGCGAGGGCGATTTCTGCTCCGCCTCCGAAGGCGTAACCATTGACGGCTGCTATGAGGGGCTTGTTGATGAAGTGACTGACGACCCCTCCGAATCCCCATTCGGGATGCCCTGCCGGTTCGACTGACTCTCCTGAGGCAAAGGCTTTAAGGTCCATTCCAGCGCTAAAGGCTTTGCCGCTGCCTGTGATGATGCCGACCCGTTGCTCGACGTCGTCGTTGAGCTCCTCGAGGTACGCGCCCAGGGCTGTTGCCAGCTCTGCATTGATGGCGTTCAGTGCCTTGGGCCGGTTCAGCGTCAGGATCGTAACGTGGCCGATACGCTCCACGAGGACGGGTGCGTTGCTGTCAGTTTTGGATTCGGTGGTCATGCTTGCTCCTGACAATTCAGTCGAGAAAAAAATCGGTTTCAAAACGGGTGTTACCAGGCGTAGTGGCGTAACCGGAAAGATCACTTACGCCCATCTCCGCGAGCACGTCGTCATCGATCAACGTCTGACCCGTTCTCTGGCTGGAGGGAGCAGTAAGAATCTCATATGCGGCGTCAGCAACGATTTCGGGGCGCCGGCTTCCAGCCACACTCTCTTCGTCCATGAGGTTTCTAACCGCATCGGTGGCGATGGTAGTGCGCGGCCAAAGTGCGTTTGCTGCCAGGCCCGTTTCTTTGAATTCGGCCGCAATGGCCAGAGTGGCGAGTGTCATTCCGTACTTTGACAGGAGATACCCAGGGAACTTTCCCAGCCATGACGGGCTGAGATTGATTGGCGGGCTGAGTGTAAGAATGTGCGGGTTTTCAGCCGCCAGGAGCAGCGGAATGCAGGCGCGGCTGAGCATGAATGTCCCTCGGGTGTTGACGTCCTGCATCAAGTCGTAGCGCTTTGGCTCGAGCGTCAAAGTGTCAGAGAAGGTAAGCACACTGGCGTTGTTGATGCATATGTCAATGGCGCCGAACCGGTCATGCGCTGTAGCAACGGCGCGTGAAATCGCATCGTCGTCCCGGACGTCGCCGACGACTGCCGCTGCCTGTCCGCCTGCTTGCTGGATGGCCTCAACCGCACTGTGAATCGTTCCCGCCAGTCGGGGGTCGGGTGTGCTGGTTTTCGCGAGCAGAACAACGTTCGCGCCGTCGCGGGCTGCGCGTAATGCGATGGCGAGACCGATGCCCCGGCTGCCGCCGGACATGACGATCGTCTTTCCTTTTAGCGTGGGCTTCACTGGCTGACCTTGATTTTGGCTTGGAATGCGTCCAAGCGTGTGGCCGCTTCAGCATCGGCCACACGTCCCATGATCGCCTTCTCTTCCAGAGCCAGTTGCTCCGGCAGCGAATGACCAGGGGCTGAGCGGATAACCCGGCGTGATTCTCCCAGTGCCCGCCAAGGGCCAGAGGCAACGAAAGCGGCGAGCTCAGCAGCACGTTCATCAACGCCAGCGTCCTCGACCACTTCAGCGACCAGGCCGGCATTTGCGGCTGCGTCGGCTGTCATGACCTCATTCAGCAGCACGAATTTTAGTGCTTGGTGCATGCCCATCGAGGCTGTGAGGGTGGCAGTAACACCGCAATCCGGTGAGAGCCCGACAGCCGAGTAGGCGGCGCCGAACGTCGTGGAACGGCCAGCGATGCAGAGGTCGCCGGCCAGTGCCAGCCCGATTCCGCCGCCCCGGACGGCACCTTTGAGGGCCGAGATTGTCACAACGGGCAGTGCAGCCAGTGCGGCCAGGCCGTTGTGTATGGTGGCAGCGAGTTCCCCGATGAAGTCAGGGCGGTTGGCGGCTGCGGAGATTTCCGAGACGTCACCTCCGGCACAGAAGGTTGGCCCTGTTCCGCTGAGCACGACGACTGCGACATCGGAGCGTTCCTTTAGCTCTTCCACGGCGGCAGCGAACTGACGTGCCATCTCCAGGCTTATGGAATTAAGCTTTTCCGGCCGGTTCAGCGTGATTCGTGCGATGCCGCCGTCGATCTCGAAGATCAGGGGGAGGCTCACTTCGGTGCCATCCTGATGGCCCCGTCGAGGCGGACGGTCTCACCGTTGAGGTAAGGGTTTTCCACGATGTGATGGACAAGCGCCGCGAATTCGGAGGGGTGTCCGAGCCTTGCCGGATTCGGGACCTGGGTTGCCAGCGACTTCTGCGCTTCTTCCGGCAGGGTGTCCATCAAGGGGGTGCGGAACAGGCCGGGCGCCACGGTGTTGACGCGGATGCTGTGGCGGGCGAATTCGCGAGCCACCGGCAGCGTCATCGAGACAATGGCTCCCTTGGAGGCTGCGTAGGCTGCTTGCCCGATCTGCCCATCGAAGGCAGCGACGGACGCCGTGTTGACGATCACGCCCCGCTCTTCTTCTACGGGAGAAGTCTGACTCATGTGAGCCGCCGCCACCCGAAGAACGTTGAAGGTCCCGACAAGGTTGACATTAATGATCTGGTTGAAGGCCTGCAGAGGCAACGGCCCCTCCCGACCCAAAACCTTCGCGGGTGTTCCAATCCCTGCACAATTGACGGCAATGCGAAGCGGACCAAAGGAAGCTGCCTTGGCCACAGCTTCCTCTACCTGATCCGCATCCGTGACATCGGCAGGCAGAAAAGTAGCATTTGCGCCGAGCTCATTCACGAGGCCGGCACCATCCGCCCGCGGCAGGTCGAGGATAACAACGTGCGCGCCAGATGCGTGCAGTTTCCGGACAACGGCTGCGCCCAAGCCGGACGCACCACCCGTTACAACGGCGACAGAATCGGCGATCTTCATTTCATAACTCGCTCTCGGAGGGTTAGAGGACTTCGATGATGGTGGCGTTAGCTGTACCGCCGCCTTCACACATGGTCTGGAGGCCGAACCGTCCACCGGTGTCCTCCAGGTAATGCAGCATGGTGGCCAGAAGCCGCCCACCGGATGCTCCCAGCGGGTGCCCCAGTGCAATGGCACCGCCGCGGGGGTTGAGCTTCGCGGGGTCAACGCCCGTTTCCCGGAGCCAGGCCAAAGGAACGGGCGCGAAGGCCTCGTTGACTTCAAAGGTGTCGATATCGGAGAGCGCAAGTCCGGACTTTTCCAGGACCTGCCATGTCGCCGGTATGACTCCGGTCAGCATCAGCAGCGGGTCGCTGCCGGTGACAGAGAACGTATGGAAGCGCGCCCGGGGCTTGAGGCCGAGCTCCTTCGCCCGACCCTCGCTCATGATCAGCGCGGCGGAGGCCCCGTCAGTTAGCGGTGAGGAGTTACCGGGAGTGATGTTCCATTCGATCTCAGGGAAACGCGCCGTGAGTTCCTCTGTGCGGAAAGAGGCCTTAAGGCCTGACAATCCTTCGGCGGTTGTGGTCGCCCGGATCGTTTCGTCAGTCTTGAAGAGGGTCAGAGCGCCGGAGGCATCCGGGACCTTGACGGGGAGAATTTCCCGGTCAAAGGCGCCTGAGCTGGAAGCTGCTGCGGCCCGGCGGTGGGACTCGGCGGAGAATTCGTTGAGTTCATTCTTTGACAAGCCCCACTGCTTGGTGACCAACTCAGCGGCTGCTCCCTGATTTACCAGCCCACCAGGGTACCTGCCCTTTACAAGATCGCCATAGTGCTCGTGGCCAACAAGGGAATAGCCGATGGGATTGGCGCTCATCGATTCAATGCCGCCAGCGATCACCACATCCTGCATGCCGGAAATGATTGCCTGCGCTGCAAACATCGCAGCCTGCTGGCTGGATCCGCATTGCCGGTCGACAGTAACGCCGGGAATCCGTTCGGGCAGGCCTGCACCGAGCGCCGCCCACCGGGCGATGTTGAACGTCTGCTTGCCGGCCTGGGAAACGCACCCCAGGATCACGTCGTCAACAACGGCAGGATCAATCCCTGTGCGTTCGACCATGTCCCGGATCACGGAGCTGATCAGGTCCGCGGGATGAATGCCGCTGAGTGCGCCGCCTGGCTTTCCGCGGCCTGATGCTGTTCGGACGGCGTCAACGATAACTGCGGTGGCCATGAGTCTCCTTCGACGAATCTGGCTAGTGATTTTTGGCCGTTTGAATCTCAGTGATACATGCCGGCTGAACACAAGTTTCACCCGACTGGCAATAAAAGTCAATGCTGACTGTTTTGAGTCTGCTTTTTTTCTTCGGGTAATAGAGTGGTGGACATGGGCTTGGAAACATCGTCGAAAAAACGGGAACCGCAGCAGGATCGCAGCCGCGACACACGGCAACGGATACTGGCGGCCGCCGCCCAGGCATTGTTCGCTAAAGGATATTCGGGTGCCACAACACTGGAGATCCAGCAGCTGGCTGGTGTCACCAGGGGGGCGCTCCTGTATCACTACCGCTCGCGCGATGAGCTCCTCATTGCGGCGGTGCGGCATCTAGCCGGCGCACGGATACAGGCCATGCCCTTGGATCGAGCCTGGCCCGAGGAGCCTCGCGAACGAATAGCTGCGGCGATCGACGTTATGTGGTCCAGCTACGACACCGACTACTTCTGGGCCTCAACAGAGCTTTGGCTTGCCGCACGGCACAACCCTGCCCTTGCCAGGGTTCTTGAGCCAAGCGAACGGGACCTGGCCAAAATCATCAGCGCCGCAGTCGCCGCCTTCTTCGGCCACGAGCTTGCATCACACCCGGATTTTGAGCGTGTGATCGACTTCCTGCAGTCAAGCATGCGCGGAGCCGGACTGACATATGCGATTAGCGGGAAGTCGCAGCGCAGAAGCACGGAGCCTCTGCTCGAACTCTGGCAGACCTTTGCGGAGTCGGTCTTGATCGAGGAGAAGGCGACCAGCACCAACCCCTCTCCCGACGGCCCGTGAGGAGTTCGCCTATGACATAACCATCAGTGTTGACCTTTTACGCCCGTTCCTCGCCGCAAGTCCAGTAGCAGGCAAACGTGAAGCGGTAGAGGTATAGAGTGCACACTCATCAACCCGCAAGGCCACTCATATACCGGAACGCTCGGCTGCCATTCCCGGCCGAGTAGTTGCTTCAAGCAGCGTCCCGGAACCAGGGCTGCTCAGGGTTCCACCCCGGACCGGACGTCGCGTGGTGCGCCCGCATTGCTGACTTGGTCTAAGTGTTATTTGTTGCCGCCGCCCTGCATATAGGTCGCGCTGTATCCCCGCTTACGCCCATTTTGGTCAAGCAGTGTTCCCACTAGTTTTGCGGTGCGCATAACCACGGATCGGTCGATGATGCGCACGCCGGGCAGCTGCTCTTCCAAGCCAGCCTCGAGCCGCGATATGTCTTTGAGCGTTCTCAACCAGACAGTCATTGCGACGTTGTACCGGCCTACTATGGACGCCACCGAGCGGATTTCATCCAACCGGCTCAACTGTCTGGCAGTCTGTTCTGCCTGAGCGGCGGGCAGGGACAAAAAGTACCAGGCGTTGACCGGCCATCCGGAAGCTGATCGAACGACGTCAGTCCTCAACCTGATGGTCCCTGAGGAGAGTTGGCTCGCAATGGATTCCCGGACTCTTCGTGGGTTTGCCCCGATAGATGAAGCGATCTCCTTGGCAGTCGCGCGTCCGTTCCGAAACAGCTCCCGGGCGATGGCAGCGTCAAGTTCATTCGGACGCCTCATCCTTCCCGCGTCCGGCTTCAGCGCACGCAGGAATTCCACTTGCTCCGTACCGAGCGCGCGAAGGCGCCATTGACTGGCCTCGGCGAGAATCTCGGAAATCGGATACGTATGCGTCACCATCACGAAGACGGTCTGAAATGCGAACCATTTTCCCACTGGAAGCGGGCAGCGCTTCCGTCGCCGCGTGCTTGCGTCACCTCAACAGTTGCTTGTAGCTCACTCAATAGCAGTTCGTGGAAGAGCTCTGTTACCAGGCAGTACACAGTCGCTACGACCTGGCCGCTGATGCCTGAGAATGTTGACAGAGTGTTTGAGTAGGAGGCGATCTTTGTCGTGTCAGCACGGCAACGGCGTGGTGGATCTTCTGACCGCTAACCCTAAGTGGCACCAGCACGGCGGTCGGTGTGCGGGCGTCGTGGCCAAGCGCGGCCGTAAGGCAACGCGAGACTGGGGGTCCAGCCCCCGTGCGGCTCTGCGGGGCACTCGTTTGTAAGAAGCCGATGCGGGTCTCCTGCGGACACGCCGATTGCTCTAAAGCGCCATTACGCGGCGCTATTCGGCGCGCCGGGCCGCATGTATACAAATTGCTTTGCGGTGAACCAGAGGGAGCAGGATGGCTCACAATTGCCGATGTGGTGTATACACTAGGGGTGTGCGCGCTAGTGATCGGGCCTATGCGGCTCTTCGGGAGGACATCGTTGAGTGGCGCCTGCCGCCAGGAACCATGCTGGCTGAAGTCGAACAGTCGGAACGCCTCGGCGTCTCACGCACGCCGCTCCGGGAGGCGCTTGGCAGGCTCAGCGCGGAGGGTCTTACAGCCACGGCAGGTGGCCGTGGCATCGTCGTGACCGGCATCTCGCTTGAAGACATTGACGACCTTTTTGAACTCCGCGAGACCATCGAATGCCGCGCTGCGGCTTTGGCAGCCGAGCGGGGTGAGCCGGCAGTGTTTGCAGCACTTCGGGTTGAATTCCTTGAAGCGCCGCAACTGCTCAGGGAGGCAGACCGGAGTCGTCATGACTACTACGCCCTAATAGGCAGGCTCGACGAGGCTATCGATGAAGCAACGGCCAATTCTTACCTAGTACAGGCCATCAGCGGCCTGCGGGTGCACTTGGCCCGGGTCAGACGGCTGGCCGCCGACGACGATGCCCGGTTGATCGCCGCAGCCAACGAACACGCGGCCATAGCAGAAGCAATCGCTGACCGCAATCCCAGGCTTGCCGAAGCGGCCACGACCGTCCACTTGCATCGCAGCCTTTCACATATCAAAGCCACCCACCGGGTGGACAACTATGGCTGAGGAGCAACACCTCGGCGTTTGCCGTGCATCTGCTGAATTCGCAGATGGCACGCGTTCGCTGAGCTGGGCTTTGAAGACAACATGAAGAAGTACGAAAGGCTTCATTCCAAATATCCGTGCTGGTAAACCGACCGCTGAATACCTGCAGTACCTGCTGTCCCGGATCACCCTGCCCCGCTGCCCTTTACCTGGGCTTCGTGGCGCTGATTCCGCTAGTGGCACTGGTACTGATCAACGCAAACCAGAACTTCCCGTTCGGTGCCACCTCGATCCTGATCATGGTGGGCGTTGGCTTGGAGACCGTCAAGCAAATTGATGCGCAGCTACAACAACGTCACTACGAAGGGCTTTGCGATGACGAGAATGCTGATTATTGGACCTCCCGGTTCCGGAAAAGGAACGCAGGCGGAAAGGATCTCGGAGCGCCTCGGCGTTGTGGCGATCTCCACCGGCGACATCTTCCGCGCCAATGTAAAGGGCGAAACGCCGCTTGGCATTGAAGCCAAGAAGTACATGGACTCGGGCGACTTCGTTCCGGACAGCGTCACCAACAAGATGGTGCGCGATCGCCTCAGCGAGGCCGACGTCGAAAGCGGCTTCCTGCTGGACGGTTACCCCCGCACCACCGCGCAGGTGGATTACCTCGACGAGATCCTCGCCAAGGGCGACGAGAAGCTCGACGTCGTCCTGCAGCTGACTGCCGACGATGAGGAGCTGGTGTACCGCCTCCTCGGCCGGGCCAAGGAAACGGGCCGGAGCGACGACAACGAAGCCGTCATCCGCCACCGCCTTGACCTGTACCACGAGCAGACCGAGGCAGTGGTGGCCAAGTACGCCGAGCGCGGCATCCTCACCCAGGTGGACGGCATCGGCCCCATCGACGAAGTGACGGACTGCGTGATGCAGGCCATCAAGGCCGCCCAGGCCGCCTGATCACGACGGCAAAAGTTAGCTTAGGATCCTTCCGCACACCCAGAGGATCCTCGGTCGTCGCTAGCACCGTCTCAGGAATCAAGGGCATGTCACCAAACAATCCTCAACCCATGGCTCGTACTCCTCGAACATCCCTGCCCGCGCCATGCGGCGGCGTATCGGACCGCGCAACCACCATGCTGCCGACTAGAAGCTGCTGAGCATCATCCACAAGGCAAACATTGCCTGACGCGGCACTACCAGGTTCAGTGCAAGCGGTCCCCTGCCGTTTTAATAGGCTACTCGGTGGGCCGGTTTGTATACAAACCATTGTGTTAGCTCCACCCTATTGCCTGAAGTCTGGGCCCCGTGTATACAATGGGACCTATACACAAGCTGCGACAAACCATGGTCGTGAAGACGCGACTTGGGGAGCATCGTTCGAAGCAGCCTTGATACACACGATTCGATGCGGCGGCCACAAAGCCTGCCGCTTTGATCAGCTATTGCTGCTGGGAATCCTAGCTGGCCGGGCCGGCAACTACTCTTCATCTGCACCGCACACAACTAAAGGGCCCGCACACGTCCCGTTGAAGGAGAAACATGGTAAAGAACGTCAACGTCCGGGTCTACAAGAGCGAGGAAAACCTCCCCCGTGAGGACCAACTGGCCCACAAGATCGCCGTGGTCGCCGCCGACCCTGTCGATGTCACTCCCGAGGTGACCGACATGGTGATCAACCGGATCATCGACAACGCCTCCGTAGCCATCGCCTCGCTCAACCGTGCGCCAATCGTCGCCGCACGGGCCCAGGCACTGACGCACCGCCCCAGCACAGGCGGGAAGGGCGCAAAAGTCTTTGGCATCGGAGAACGCGTCTCCCCGGAGTGGGCCGCGTGGGCCAACGGGGTAGCTGTCCGCGAACTCGACTACCACGACACGTTCCTTGCAGCCGACTACTCCCACCCGGGCGACAACATCCCGCCCATCCTCGCCGTCGCGCAGCACGTGGGCTCCAGCGGCCGCGACCTGATCCGCGGCATCACCACCGGATATGAGATCCAGGTGAACCTGGTCAAGGCGATTTGCCTGCACAAGCACAAGATCGACCACGTCGCCCACCTCGGCCCCTCCGCCGCTGCCGGCATCGGCACCCTCCTGGGCCTCGACATCGAGACGATCTTCCAGTCAGTGGGCCAAGCACTGCACACCACCACCGCCACCCGGCAGTCCCGTAAGGGCGAGATCTCCACCTGGAAGGCCCACGCCCCCGCCTTCGCGGGCAAGATGGCCGTCGAGGCCGCGGACCGTGCCATGCGCGGACAGACCTCCCCGGTGCCGATCTACGAAGGCGAAGACGGTGTCATCGCCTGGCTGCTCGACGGCCCGGACGCCTCCTACCAGGTCCCGCTCCCCACTCCCGGCGAGGCCAAGCGCGCCATCCTGGACACCTACACCAAGGAACACTCGGCCGAGTACCAGGCCCAGGCCTGGATCGACCTCGCCCGGAAACTCAACAAAGAGCACCCCGAAGCCACCGACCCGGGCAACGTGAAGTCCGTGCTGATCAAGACCAGCCACCACACCCACTACGTCATCGGCTCAGGCGCCAACGACCCCCAGAAATACTCCCCCACCGCCTCGCGGGAAACCCTGGACCACTCCATCCCGTACATCTTCACCGTCGCACTGCAGGACGGCGCCTGGCACCACGTGGACTCCTACTCCCCCGAACGCGCCGCCCGTCCGGACACAGTGGACCTCTGGCAGAAGGTGTCCACCGAGGAAGACCCGGAATGGACCCGCCGCTACCACTCCCTGGACATTAACGAAAAGGCCTTCGGCGGTTCCGTTGAGATCACCCTCACCGACGGCACCGTCATCACCGACGAGATTGCCGTCGCGGACGCCCACCCCCTCGGCGCCCGGCCGTTCGGCCGCGAGCAGTACGTCAACAAGTTCCGCACCCTCGCCGCCGGCCTCGTGGAGGAGGCCGAAATCGAACGGTTCCTCGCCGCCGTCGAACGCCTCCCCGAACTCGGTCCCGGCGAACTGGACCAGCTGAACATCACCGCCGCCCCCGGCGTCATCGACCCCAGCGCCGCACCCAAGGGACTCTTCTAATGCTGTATTCGAAAGTCACGCCCGAGCAGAAGCGGATCCGCTTCCGGGAACTCCTGGCGTCCGGGACCATCGCCCAGTTCCCGGGCGCGTTCAACCCCCTCTCGGCCCGGCTCATCGAAGAGAAAGGGTTCGCGGGGGTTTACATCTCCGGTGCGGTCCTGGCCAACGACCTTGGCCTGCCCGACATCGGCCTGACCACCCTCACCGAAGTCGCCACCCGGGCCGGGCAGATCGCCCGCATGACGGACCTCCCGGCCATCGTGGACGCCGACACCGGCTTCGGCGAACCCATGAACGTTGCCCGGACCGTGCAGGAAATCGAAAACGCCGGCCTGGCCGGACTGCACATCGAGGACCAGTTCAACCCCAAACGCTGCGGTCACCTCGACGGCAAAAACGTCGTGGACCTGGACACCGCCACCAAACGCATCCGGGCCGCAGCGGACGCCCGCCGCGACCCGAACTTCCTCATCATGGCACGCACCGACATCCGCGCCACAGATGGATTGCAAGCCGCCAAAGACCGCGCCAAAGCACTCGTGGACGCGGGCGCGGACGCGATCTTCCCCGAAGCCATGCGCGACCTCGGCGAGTTCCAGGCCATCCGGGACGCCGTGGACGTGCCCATCCTGGCCAACATGACCGAGTTCGGCAAAAGCGACCTCTTCTCGACGAGAGAGCTGCAGGCCGTGGGCGTGAACATGGTTATCTACCCGGTCACCCTGCTCCGCAGCGCCATGGGGGCAGCTGAACGGGTCCTGGACACGCTCAAGAGTCTGGGAACCCAAGAAGTACGTGTTCCTGAAATGCTCACCAGAGCCCGGCTCTACGACCTCGTGGACTACGAGGCGTACAACAAGTTCGATTCCGGCATCTTTAACTTCCAGATCCCCCACACCCGCTAGTAAAGGGCTGCAACGAAGGAGTTCAGCATGACTGACACAGAGATCAAAAAGGGCCTTGCGGGCGTCGTAGTGGACTACACCGCCGTCTCAAAGGTCAACCCCGACACCAACTCCCTGCTCTACCGCGGGTACCCGGTCCAGGAGCTCGCCGCCAAATGCAGTTTCGAAGAGGTCGCCTACCTGCTCTGGAACGGCGAACTGCCCACCCCGGAACAGCTCACCGAATTCACAGCCCGGGAACGGGCCGGCCGTGCACTCGACCCTGCGCTCAAGGCCATCATCGACGCCTTGCCGACGGACGCCCACCCCATGGATATCTGCCGCACTGCAGCCTCGGTGCTGGGAGCACGGCACGAGCTGGCAGAAGATTCGTCGCCCGAGGCCAACATGAAAAAGGCCATCGACCTATTCTCTGCGATGCCCGCCGTCGTGGCCTACGACCAGCGCCGCCGCCACGGACAGGACATCGTCGAACCACGGGACGACCTTGGCTACTCCGCCAATTTCCTCTGGATGACCTTCGGCGAAGAACCCGTGGACGAAGTCATCGAGGCCTTCAATGTCTCGATGATCCTGTACGCCGAGCACTCCTTCAACGCCTCAACCTTCACCGCCAGGGTTGTCACCTCCACCCTCTCGGACCTCCACTCGGCCGTGACCGCGGCTATCGGTGCCCTTAAAGGCCCCCTGCACGGCGGAGCCAACGAAGCCGTCATGCACACCTTTGAGGAAATTGGCATCCGGAGCGACGAGTCCCTCGAGGACGCCGCGGCAAGGGCCAAGGCCTGGATGGAAGACGCCCTGGCGCAAAAGAAGAAGGTCATGGGCTTCGGCCACCGCGTCTACAAGCACGGTGACTCCCGGGTTCCTACCATGAAGGCTGCGCTGGACAAGATGATCGCCCACTACGGCCGGCCCGAACTGCTGGGGCTGTACAACGGTCTGGAGCAGGCCATGGACGAGGCCAAAGCCATCAAACCCAACCTCGACTACCCCGCCGGTCCCACCTACCACCTCATGGGCTTCGACACGCCTACGTTCACTCCCGTGTTCGTGGCCAGCCGCATAACCGGTTGGACTGCGCACATCATGGAACAAGCCGCGTCCAACTCTCTCATCCGCCCCCTCAGTGAATACAACGGACAGGAGCAGCGTTCCGCGCTGTAGGAGTCTTGTCCCCCATTCCTGCGGTGAGGCGCTGGATGATCACCCGGATCATCAACTATCGCAACGTTTTAGGCGCCTCACCGCAGTCTCGCTGAACTGACATGGTGAGCTCTACTTCAAATATCAAGCACCGAGGAGAAATGGATGGACCTTCACCTGCAACCAGATTGGCAGCGGGCTATCGGCCAGCGTGTGGAAATCTGGAAAAACGGCAAATGTGTCCGCCGAGGAATAGTGGAGGCGGTTATGCCTGACGATTCGCTTCTTTGGATTTCAGCGGAAGGAATGTCACCGAGACAGATTATCGGCCGCTATGACGGATACCAGGTGTTCACCCATTTCTTGCCGCCCGATGTGTCTCCAGGCGACCCTTAGAAGGTTTCGGCGCAGCTCAGCCGTAGGAGGCGAACCCCTCGCCCTGCGGGGTAGCGTTTTGTCAATTTTCCTGTGGACCGGCAGGGGAAATAAGGACCAGCACGGAGCTCCCAATGAATCGAACAATGTTTAAGTCCAAAATCCACCGGGCCACCGTTACACATGCTGACTTGCATTACGTGGGTTCAGTGACCGTTGATTTGGACCTGCTTGATGCTGCTGACATCCTTCCGGGTGAGCTGGTGGCCATCGTTGACGTGACCAACGGGGCCCGTCTGGAGACATACACCATCGCTGGTGAACGCGGCTCGAGGGTTATCGGGATCAACGGTCCGGCCGCGCACCTGGTGCAGCAAAACGACATTGTCATCCTGATTTCCTATGCACAAATGACCACCGAGGAAGCCAAGGAGCACGAACCTAGGGTGGTCCACGTGGACGAAAACAACCGGATTTTACAAATAGGCAAAGACCCTGCCGAGGGGCTCACCCCCGGACTCCTACGTCCCCCGTTCGCCGTCGGCTACGCCGCGCTCCGACCACGTTAAGTGCTGTGCAACCGTCATCATTCTGCTTGCCGGCGTGATCATGCACCCTCTGTATGTGCGTTTCAGATCGCAATAGCAGGCACCACATCTTAGAGAGAGAAAAGTGACACGTATTGGCATTGTGGCCGAGTTAGGCCAAGAGACGAGAGTGGCGGCGACGCCCACGACGGCGAAACAACTTTTGGGGTTGGGCTACGAGGTTGTGGTCGAAAAGGGTGCGGGTGAGTCCGCGTCGTTCCGTGATGAGGCGTACGCCGAAGCGGGCGCATTGATCGTTGGTGGGGATGAGGCGTGGGGCAGTGAAGTGGTGTTGCGGATTAATCCACCTACCGAGGAGGAGATTGGCCGGCTGGCTGAGCGGGCGACGTTGATCGGGTCGCTGAGCCCGGGCCTGCGCCCGGACCTGGTGGAGGTCTTGGCGGCACGCCCGATCACGGCGCTGGCCCTGGATGCTGTGCCGCGGATTTCGCGGGCGCAGTCAATGGACGTGCTCAGTTCGATGGCGAACATTGCCGGGTATCGTGCCGTGATCGAGGCGGCTCACGAGTTCGGCCGCTTTTTCACGGGACAGGTGACGGCGGCGGGCAAGGTCCCGCCTGCCAAGGTCCTGGTCGCGGGCGCCGGCGTCGCCGGATTGGCTGCTATCGGCGCTGCGAGCAGCCTGGGCGCGATTGTCCGGGCGACGGACCCGCGGCCCGAGGTCGCCGATCAGGTGAAGTCCATCGGCGGAACCTATCTCAAGGTCGAGGTCGCCGAAGAGATGAAGTCCTCCGACGGTTACGCGAAGGCGACGTCCGAGGCGTACAACGCCAGGGCTGCGGAAATTTACTCCGAGCAGGCAGCGGATGTGGACATCATCATCACCACTGCCCTGATCCCGGGCCGTCCGGCACCGAAGCTGCTCACCGCCGAAGACGTGGCAAGCATGAAGCCGGGCAGCGTGATCGTGGACATGGCAGCCGGCCAAGGCGGGAACGTCGAAGGCTCCGTCGCCGGGGAACGGATCGTGACGGAGAACGGTGTGGTGATCCTTGGGTACACGGATCTGCCGGCCCGGCTCCCGGCCCAGGCCTCCCAGCTGTACGGAACGAACATGGTGAACCTGCTCAAGCTCCTGACCCCGGATAAGGACGGTCAGCTTCGGATCGATTTCGACGACGTTGTCCAGCGCTCCGTGACGGTGGTGCGCGAGGGCGAGAAGACCTGGCCGCCGCCCCCGGTCCAGGTCTCCGCCGCACCCGCAGCCACAACCCAGGGCCCGGCCGCCGAAAGTACGGCGCCGAAGAAGAAACAGGGCCTCAGCACGGCCGGCAAGGCCGGACTCTTCGCCGCGGGGATCGCGGTGCTGTTCGGGATCAACGCTGTTGCCCCGGCGCCGCTGCCGCAGCACTTCACGGTCCTCATGCTCTCGATCGTGGTCGGGTTCTACGTCATCGGGAAAGTCCACCACGCCCTGCACACGCCGCTGATGTCCGTCACGAACGCGATCTCCGGAATCATCGTCGTCGGGGCCCTGCTGCAGGTCACCTCCGAGAACATCGTCATGCAGGTCCTCGCCGCCGTCGCGGTCCTGCTGGCCAGCATCAACATCTTTGGCGGCTTCGCCGTCACACGGCGCATGCTCGCCATGTTCTCGGCCGGAAAGGCCCGTTCATGAGCGCCGCCACGCACGCAGCAGCAACACTTACGAGGAGCTTCACCGTGACTGACACCGTCTCCGGTCCGTTGACCGCCGACTCCATCGCGGGGGCGGCCTACATCGTCGCGGCCCTGCTGTTCATCCTGTCCCTCGCCGGGCTGAGCAAGCACGAGAAAGCACGCGCCGGGGTCATCTACGGCATCACCGGCATGGTCATCGCCCTCGCCGCAACGATCTGGCTTACACTCCAGGGCGCCTGGGGTACCGGCCACGCCCTGACCGGCCTGGGCCTGCTGGTCGCCGCGGTCGCCGTCGGCGGTGCTATCGGACTCTGGCGCGCCCGCGTGGTTGAAATGACCGGGATGCCCGAGCTGATCGCCCTGCTGCACAGCTTCGTGGGCCTCGCCGCCGTGCTCGTGGGGTGGAACGGACACCTCGAAGCCCCCGCGTTGTCACCGGACCTGACAGCCATCCACCACGCCGAGGTCTTCATCGGGGTGTTCATCGGCGCCGTGACCTTCACCGGCTCAATCGTGGCGTTCCTGAAACTCTCAGCCCGGATGAAATCCTCACCCCTGATGCTGCCCGGCAAAAATGTCATCAACCTCGGCGCCCTCGCCGCGTTCATCGCCCTGACCGTCTGGTACGTCAACGACTCCCAGCTCTGGCTCCTCATCGTCGTCACTGTCCTCGCCCTCGGGCTGGGCTGGCACCTGGTCGCCTCCATCGGCGGCGGCGACATGCCCGTGGTCGTGTCCATGCTCAACAGCTACTCCGGCTGGGCCGCCGCCGCGGCCGGCTTCCTGCTGAACAACGACCTGCTCATCATCACCGGCGCCCTGGTCGGCTCCTCCGGTGCCTACCTGTCCTACATCATGTGCAAAGCCATGAACCGGTCCTTCATCTCCGTGATCGCCGGCGGCTTCGGCATCGCCGCCCCCGCCAGCAAAGGAGACACTGACCAGGGTGAGCACCGCGAAATCACCGCCGAGGCAACAGCGGAGATGCTCACCAACGCCTCGTCCGTGGTCATCACTCCCGGCTACGGAATGGCCGTCGCCCAAGCGCAGTACCCCGTCGCCGAACTGGCCCACCAGCTGCGCGAACGCGGCGTGAACGTCAGGTTCGGCATCCACCCCGTCGCCGGACGCCTTCCCGGGCACATGAACGTCCTCCTCGCCGAAGCCAAAGTCCCCTATGACATCGTCCTGGAAATGGACGAAATCAACGACGACCTCAGCGACACCTCCGTCGTCCTGGTCATCGGCGCGAACGACACCGTCAACCCCGCCGCCGCCGAAGACCCAGGCAGCCCCATCGCCGGCATGCCAGTCCTCAAAGTCTGGGAAGCCGAAAACGTCATCGTGTTCAAACGCTCCATGGCCGCCGGCTACGCAGGCGTCCAAAACCCGCTCTTCTACCGCGACAACTCCCAGATGCTCTTCGGCGACGCCAAACAACGCGTCGAAGACATCCTCAAAGCGTTCTAACGAAAGAATAGACGATGCCAAAACGCCGGGTTTTTCAGGATGACACCAGTCGGAAGGCATTGCCCCCAGGCCTACGGGAGCAGGCTTCCCGCGCAGAAAAAGGACCGGTACCACGGCAAACCGTCAACATCGACGACCTTTGCGCGTCCCCCTGGGTCGGGCTCCACTACCGCCATGAATTCTTGCTCCATCACCGGCACGAGCTGTTGGTGCAGCACAAGGACTGATGTCACGTGAAAACCCGGCGCCGGTAATTCACCTAAGGTGCCCGCGAAGCGGGGTAGCGTGACCGCCCTCGACCGAGACCCGGTCGAGGGCGACCCCGTTGCCCGGCCAAGCCGGGCAATGGCTGGTTGACGATAAACACAAGTGAGTCTCGGCGACCTATAAAGTTCACGCTTGCCGGGAAGAGGCGGAGTGCGCGGATGCTTGGGTTCTCGTCAATCCGGTTGAACTACACCCAAAGCTGACGTCAGGCAACTACGTACAGAGGGTCGGAATGGGGTCCCTGCGGCATTTCCGGACGCCGTCGTAGGCAGGTCTTAGATCTATATCTGACAGACGAATCACGCTGCAGCCCAGGGGCGAGGCCGGATCAAAAGGCAAGCATGCTTCCCAAAATGTCCCACCCCGCACCTAAACTGCTAGCCATGGACAACAACGGCAAAGACACCATCGGCAGCCCTACCCCCGAGCCGGACGCAGGCCTCAACCGGGACCCGGAAGGCTGGGTGACAGGGGACGAACCCATGACAGCGGCGCAGCGCAGCTATCTCGATACGCTCGCACGGGAGGCAGGGGAAGAGCTGCCCGCGGATCTCAGCAAGGCGGAGGCATCCAAGCACATCGACCGGCTGCAGCAGCGCAGCGGCCGGGTGTCGGGTGACGGGGATGGCGCCGCGAGCTAGCGGCGGCACCTGGAGCGCCGGCGGAAGAGGCCGGCATCCAGGAAGGGGCCTACCAGGCCTGCTGTTCCCGCGTGAGGCCGAAGGGCACGGACTCGCTCAGGGAAATCGTGAACTTGTCGGCGGCATGCCGCGTGACCAAAATGCCGTGCCGCCGGTCGGCAAGGGCACGTGCCTTGGCGGCGGAGACGGCAGCGTCCAGTTCGCTGTCCATGCTTTGGCGGTCGGCCACGGTGAGGGTCAGGGGGAAGTTCATGGGTAGAGCCTTAGGTAGATCTGCGGGGAGAGGGGCAGGGCAAACCGCCTGCGCTCCCCAAGGCTGCAGACGACGCTAGGCACCTGGGTGCCGTCCGTTCATGATGCCGGATCATCGGAACGCCAACAACTGGAGAAAAATAACCGCAGGTCAGAGCGGATAGCGTTTTCCGTCGCACGGTGATTACGGCGTCCAATGGGCGGTCAACTAAAGTTGAATCCGGGGCGGACGCTGATTCCAGCCGGGGCTCCGATGCCACAGACACCGCCACGCGGCAGAACCAAGCACCAGCGCAACACCACACCTGTGCCACAACTGACAAGGATCCCGCCATTTCCACCGACGTTCTCTTCGGCAATCTCACCAGGATCCGCAATGTCATCCTTCCCGCACCGGTCCGGGCCCGGCTGAACACGGGAGGCGGACTGCTGGGCGGATTCATCGTGGTCCACCTGGTCTTCCTCATCTTCTCCGCGTCACTCTCGCTGCGCGGCGAGGCGTTCAGTGACACCTTCATCTACCGCGACTGGGCGATGGCCGGGTTCGATGACGCCAACCTCACCGGCGGCCCCAGCCCCTGGGTCTACCCCATCCTGGCGCTCATCCCCATGGCCATCGCAGGCATCGCCGGGCCGGGACCGTTCTTCTTCCTCTGGGTCCTGATGACCACCCTCCTCAACGGCTGGGCGCTCCTGAAGCTCACCGGACGCGGCCGCCACGCGGAAGCGATCCCTGCCGGCTGGTGGTGGCTGGTGTTTACCTTTCTCATGGGCTGGCTGGGGTTCGCCCGCGTGGACGGCCTCACCGCCCCGCTGGTCCTGGTGGCACTGGCCTACGGTGTCAACCGGCCGTTCATCGCCTCCGTCCTCCTGGCCATCGGCACCTGGGTGAAGGTCTGGCCGGCGGCCGTCATGCTGGCCCTCTTCGCCGTCGTCAGGAACCGGATCCTGGTGGTCCTGGCAGGAATTGCGACGACGGCGGGCGTCGTCGCGCTGGCAGCGGCAGTAGGAAGCGTCCCCAAGCTGCTGAACTTCCTCACCCAGCAGGGCGACCGCGGCATGCAGCTCGAGGCCACCTTCACCACGCCCTGGCTCTGGCTCTCCGTCCTGAACATCGGCGATTCCCGGATGTACATGAACACCGCCATCAACTCCATGCAGGTGGACGGGCCGGGCACCGCCGTCATGTCCGTCCTCATGCAGCCGCTCCTGATCCTGGCTGCACTGCTCGTGGCCGGCATGACCTTCTGGGCCCTCCACAATGGAAAGCAGCACAACGGAAAGGTCAGCGGCGGCGTGGACCGTACTGAGCTGCTCCTCGCCGGGGCCCTCACCCTCGCCACCGCGTTCGTCGTCTTCAACAAAGTGGGCTCGCCGCAGTTCATGGTGTGGCTCGCCCCCGCCGTCGCCGTCGGCCTGGCCCACAGCTGGCGCGACTGGCGCGTCCCGGCTGCCATGCTGATCGTCATCGCCGTGGCCACGTACTTCATCTACCCGCTGTTCTACGACGCGCTCAGCCACAACAACCCGTGGATGGCCCTGGTGCTCACCATCCGCAACGTCCTCCTGGTGGTCCTGTTCCTGTGGAGCGTCCGGCGCCTGTACCTGCTGGGCAAAAAGGCTCCGGCCGCCGCCCCTGCGCTCAAGGAGTCCTGAGATTTCCGCGAGGTTCTTTGACCGCCTGGTGACGGTCCGCAGCAAAGTCCTCCCCGCCCGGGTGGTGGACTGGTTCGCCCGCCCCTCCAGCGTGTGGTGGGGCTTCGCCGTCGTCCATCTCTACTTTTTGGGCTGGATGGCGTCCTTCTTCCTGCACGGCGACACGTTCAGCGACACGGAGCAGTACCGGCAGTGGGCCCTGGACGGGTACAACCCCGCGGACCTGGACGGGAAGATCAGCCCGTGGGTCTACCCGGTGCTGGCGCAGATCCCCATTTTCCTGGCGAACATCGCCGGACCGGACCTCTACCTGCTGGCCTGGTTCCTGATCATCACGGGGCTCAACGCCGTCGGGCTCCTCTACCTGACCCGCGGCCCGCGGAAGGTCACCGGCATCGCCCCGGCCTGGTGGTGGCTGTTCTTCACCGTCTTCATGGGCTACCTCAGCTTCGCCCGGGTGGAAGGCATCACCGCACCCATCGTGCTGATCGCACTGCTCTATGCAGCCGAGCGGCCGGTGGTGGCCGGCATCCTGCTCAGCATCGCCACCTGGATCAAGGTCTGGCCGGCCGCCGTGCTGGCGCCGATCGTGATCGCCAGCCACAAGCGGATCCAGGTGGTCCTGTCCGGCGTTGCCGTGACCGCCGTCGTCACCCTGGGCACGTGGCTGTCCGGCGGCCTGCCGCACATTCTGGACTTCCTCCTGAACCAGGGCGAGCGCGGCATGCAGCTCGAAGCAACCTTCTCCACGCCATGGGTGTGGCTGAGCGTCTTCAATATTGCCGGCTCCAAGATGGCGGACAACACCGCCATCAACTCCACCGAGGTCTACGGTCCCGGCGCCGCCACCGCCGCGGTCCTGATGCAGCCGCTGCTCATCCTCGCCGCCATTGGAGCGGCCATCCTGCTGGTCCGCGCCATGAAGCGGGGTGCCGAACGCGAGGAACTGTTCCTCGAAGGCTCCCTCATGATGGTCACCGCGTTCATCGTCTTCAACAAGGTGGGCTCGCCGCAGTTCATCATCTGGCTGGCCCCGGTGATCATTGCCGGCCTCACGCACGACTGGGAGCGCTGGAAGGTCCCGGCCGCGCTGCTGATGGGCATCGCCATGACCACCTTCGTGATTTACCCCCTGTTCTACACCCCGCTGATCCACGCCCACCCCGTGATGGCAGCCATCCTCACCACCCGCAACGTCCTGCTGGTGGTGCTGCTCTGGTGGTCCGTGCAGCGGACGGCGGAACTGGGCCGGAAATCGGCCGTGCCGGTTCCCGCCGCGAACGCATAGGGGTCGGGGCCTCCTAGGGCTCAGGCCCAGGGATCAGCGGCTGACCGCGCGTTCCCGCCAAGCGAGCAGCCACTGCCAGCCGCGCCGGGCGAGGTCCCAGGGCTTGCCCTGGATCAGCAGCTTGCGGGTGTGCACGTCCAGGAACAGCAGGTAGAACGTAAAGGCGAGCGCGGTAAAGAACGCCAGGGTGGACGCATCGATGGGAAGCTCCACGAAGGACCATACGGACAGCTGGTCCTGCGCGCCGAACACCACGAAGAACGTGACGCCCACGTACAGGGACCGGATCTGCCAGTCGTCGCGGATCCCGGTGACGGCCAGGAACGGCAGGAACCAGAGGATGTACCAGGGCTGGATGATGGGTGAGAGCATCACCACGGCGGTGAACGCCAGGGCCATCCGGCGCACCGCACGGGAGTAGTCACCGCGGAACATCAGCAGCAGGACAAGCGCGATGGCGGCCCATTTCATGCCGGTCCGCAGCCAGGTGGCGAGCGTGCCGCCCGGCAGGCCCAGCGCGTTGGCGAGCATTTCCACCTGCTGGCCCAGGAAGCCGGACGGCGAATACCCCGTGTAGCCGGGGGTGGGGTCCATGATGGCCCAGGTCCAGCCGATGCCCAGGTTGTAGGGGATGCCGCTCAGGAGCAGCAACCCGAAGCTGAGTCCCGCCGTCGCGCCCCACATCAGGAACTTGCGCGGCCAGGTGGCGGACGGCCCCGCCCACATCACGCCAAGGAACGGCAGCAGGAGGACAGTGATCGGCTTGATCCCGATCGACGCGGTCACCAGGAGGATTCCCAGGATGTAGCGGCGGGTGGCCGCGAAGTAGACGCCGGCCACGGCAAGGCCCACCATCAGGGCATCGTTGTGGGCGCTGGCGAGGAAGCTGATCAGGAACAGCGGGTTGGCCACGGCGATCCAGAGTGCCCGGGCGCCGTTGATGCCGTGCAGCTCGGCCAGCTTGGGCACGTAGATGACGCAGAGCAGGACCCCGACGCCGGCCAGCAGGCGGAAGAGGAGGACGGAGACGTCCGGCTGCGCCCCTGTCAGTCCCACCACCCCTCGCGCCAGCCACAGGAAGTACGGCCCGTAGGGTGTCCGGTTCTCCGCCCAGGCGGGGTCGGCGCCGAGGGCGAACCAGTTGCTGAGTGTGGAGATGCCCACCTGGTAGGGGTTCTGGCCCTCCTGCACCAGCCGCCCCTGGCCGGTGTAGGCATAGACGTCGCGGGAGAACACGGGCACGCAGAACAGCAGGGGCAGGGACCAGGCGGAGATGGCGATCACCACTGACCGGAGGGACGATTTCCCCCACTCGGCCAGGCGCTGGCCCAGCCGCAGCCAGGACCGCATCAGCACCATGGCGCCAACGGTCAGCAGGACGGTGGAGACGGTGACGCCCCAGCCTTCGGTGCGGAGCGCGATGACCACGGGCTGGCGGATCATGGGCGAGCCGTTGGCGATCCAGCCGGTTCCGATGGAACCGACGAACATCATGAGAGCGCCGACGAACCCTTCAATGATTGCCAGGTAGGCGCGGCCTGTCGCGGGCCCGGAGGCCTTGACCGGCGCTGCCGGCTGGCTCTCCGAAGTCCCGAGATGTGACCCGCCTGCAGTCATGATTGTGTCTGGTCCCCTACTTCGATACGGCGCTGGTTGGACCAGCAGAAAGGCCGCCCTGCAACCCGGCCATTTTATCAGCAGGCCTTCCGGCCGCCCCCGGGCTGCGGGCGGCCGGTAAGGCACAGTTTGGCAACAGGGCGGGCTGTGCGTTCCGCGTAAAGTTGAAGGGGCTCGGTTCGGCAGCACGCTTGCCCCGCCCGGCCCCCAGTTTCGAGCGCACCGCCGCGCCCCTTTCCCACCACCTGAAGGCTCACCACGCGCCTTCCCAACCTGAACGGAGCCAGCCATGGCCGTATCTGCCGCTTCTCCGGTTGCAGCGCCTCCGCCGCAGCAGCTGCAATCGGTCCGGGCCACGCTCCGCTCCCCGCGCCGGCTGAAGACCGAGGCCCTTGCCGGCCTGGTGGTTGCCCTTGCCCTGATCCCGGAGGCCATCGCCTTTTCCGTGATTGCGGGCGTGGACCCGAGGATCGGCCTGTTCGCGTCCTTCACTATGGCCGTGACCATCGCGTTCGTCGGCGGACGTCCGGCGATGATCTCGGCAGCCACCGGGGCCGTGGCGCTGGTGATCGCTCCCCTGATGCGCAGCCATGGGCTGGACTACCTCATTGCCGGGGTGATCCTGGCCGGGGTGTTCCAGATCCTGCTTGCCGCCGCGGGGGTGACCCGGCTGATGCGCTTCATTCCCCGGTCCGTTATGGTCGGCTTCGTCAATGCGCTGGCCATCCTGGTGTTCATGGCCCAGCTCCCGGAGCTGGTTGACGTCCCCTGGATGGTCTACCCCCTGGTTGCGGTGGGCCTGGTGATCGTGGTGGGCCTGCCACGGATCACGACGGCGGTGCCCTCGCCGCTGGTGGCGATCGTCCTGCTCACCGTGTTTGCCGTCCTGGCCGGCGTGGACGTGCCCACCGTCTCGGACAAGGGCCAGCTGCCGGAGAGCCTGCCGTCACTTTTCCTGCCGGACGTCCCGCTGACGTGGGAGACCTTCCAGATCCTGGCCCCGTTCTCGCTGTCCATGGCCCTGGTGGGGCTGCTGGAGTCCCTGATGACCGCCAAGCTGGTGGATGACATCACGGACACCCGGTCCAACAAGACCCGCGAATCGTGGGGCCAGGGCGTGGCGAACATCGTCACCGGGTTCCTCGGGGGCATGGGCGGCTGTGCCGTGATCGGACAGACCATGATCAACGTGAAGGGGTCGGGCGCGCGCAGCCGGGTGTCCACCTTCCTGGCCGGTGTCTTCCTGCTGCTGCTCGTGGTGGTGCTGGGCGACGTCGTCGGACTCATCCCCATGGCCGCGCTGGTGGCCGTGATGATCTTCGTCTCCGCCATCACGTTCGAATGGCACTCCATCGCGCCGCGGACCCTCCGGCGGATGCCCAAGTCCGAAACCGCCGTCATGCTCATCACCGTGGCCGCGGTGGTGGCCACCCACAACCTGGCCATCGGGGTGGGCGTCGGCGTGCTGGCCGCAATGGCCATGTTCGCCCGCCGCGTGGCCCACTTCGTCACCGTGGAACGCACGGTGCTTGAGGTCAACGGGCAGAACGTGGCCACCTACACCGTGGACGGCGAGCTTTTCTTCGCCTCCTCCAACGACCTCTACACGCAGTTCGAGTACGCCCTGGACGCGGCACCGGATATTCACCGCGTGGTGGTGGACCTGCACGCCTCGCACCTCTGGGACGCCTCCACCATCGCCGTGCTGGACGCCGTCACCGAGAAGTACAGGCGCCACGGCCGCGAGGTGGAGCTGATCGGCCTGAACGCTGCGAGCGTCTCGATGCGGGAGCGGCTGGCGGGGAAGCTCAACTAGGTACCCTCGGAAAGGGCCCTGCGGCTCCCCCGCCGGCCGTCCTGGACTAGGAGAACCGCCCCGGCCGGAAGGTGGCGAGCATGGGGTGCTTCCTGCCGGTCAGGATCTCCCCGGCCAGGAGCTCACCGGCAATGAGGCCCAGGGTGGCACCGGAGTGGGTGAAGGCGACGAAGCAGCCGGGCACCTGCCCCAGTTCGCCAAGGACCGGCTCGCCGTCGCCGGGGATCGGCTTGTAGCCAATCTTCCAGGATGCAGGCTTGAGTTCCGGGTTGCCGGCAACCAGCTTCGACGCCTCGTCGGCCAGTTCCTGCACCACCTCATCCGGGATGCTGAAGGAGCCGTCCGCGTGCTCGGTGATGTGCTCCTCGTACCAGTCGTGGTCCAGCGCGAAGGTGCCGCCGGGGTTGGGCCGGAGCGCGGCGCGGGGGGTGTTCAGCACCGCGGCGACGTCGTGCTGCACCTGCTTGGTCACCACCAGCATCGACACCGGTGAACCGTTGGGGATCCGGACGCCAAGGGGTTCGACGACGGCGGGCGTCGCCGCGCCGCATGCAACCAGGACAGCGTCGGCCGGGTAGGTCCCGCCGGCGGCCGTTTCCACGCCCGTGGCGCGTCCCTCCTCCACCATCACGGAAGTCTTGCCCGCGTTCAGGACGAGTTCACCGCCGCGGGAGTGGAATTCCTCCATGAGGAAGTCGATGAGGTCGGGCAGGCTGACCCAGCCCTCGCCGGGGTTGAAGATCGCCTTGTCCGGTACAGCGGCGGCGTCGATGCCGGGGGTAACGGAAGCGATGTCACCGGGAGAAAGGAGCTTGGAGTCGTAGCCGATGGACTTCTCGTAGGCGTGCCGGGCCTCGGTGTCAGCCTGCTGTCCTTCCGCGTTCCACATCAGGCCGCCGCCGAACTGGAGCCATTCCCGGGTGGGGTCAGCGGCAAAGAGGGTGCGGTAGCGGTCCACGCCGGCAATGCGCAGCTGGTGGTAGGGGGTGGACCGCTCGCCTGCGGAGTTGAGCCACGACAGCGACCGCCCGCTGGCTTCGCTGGCCAGGCCGCGTTCGGTGAGCAGGATCACGGAAGCCCCCTCGCGGAGCAGGTGCACGGCGGTGGAGACTCCCAGGATGCCGCCGCCGATGATGGCGACGCGCTTGGCGGATGCTGCAGAGGACATGGTGTCCCTTTCTGTGAAAAACATGATGATGGGAACGCTGTTACGCGATAAGGAGGAAGAGTGGTGGAAGGAACCGGACGGCGGAATCAGGCCAGGGCGTGGATGCCCTCGATCACCCTCAGCACCTCAAGTGGTTCGGCCGGGTTCACGGGCAGCGGGCCCTCCCCCCGCAAGGCTGCGGAAAGCTGCACATAGAACTGTGGGTACGCACCGCGCTCGGGTTGTACGGGCTTTGCTTCGCCGTCCACTCCCAGGAGCCCCCAACGCTCCTGGGGTTCAAGTCCATAGGCAGGGTCCGACGGCGGCATGCCGGCAGCGAGGGCGGGTTCCTGGCTGTCCAGTCCCCACTTGGTGTAGCCGGAGCGGGAGCCGAGGACGTGGAAGCGGGGGCCCGGCTGGGCGGCCATGCCGTTCATCCACAGCCTCGAGCGGACACCGGACGCGTGCAGCAGCGACACGAAGGCCTCGGTGTCGGCGGCATCGGGATGGGGTCCACGGTTTGCCGTCTCCCCGTAGCTCCTGTCCACCGGGCCGAACAGCTGGATGGCCTGGTCAATCAGATGTGCCCCCAGGTCGTGCAGGATACCGCCGCCTTCGGGAAGGGACACGGTGTCCCGCCAGTTGCCGAACCCTTCGGGACGCCACCATTCGAACCGTGATTCGAAGCTGCTGACTTCCCCGAGGGCTCCTGATGCCAGGACCTTCCGGAGGGTCAGGAAGTCGGCGTCCCAGCGCCTGTTCTGGAACACGGTGAGCTGCACGCCGCCGTCGGTTGCCCTGCTGATCAGTTCCTCGCCCAGGTCCGACGTGGGCACGAAAGGCTTGTCCACTACTACGTGCAGTCCATGGGCGATGGCCGTGGCGGCCAGCCCGAAGTGGGTGTCCGGCGGAGTGCCAAGGATCAGGAGGTCGAGGTTACCCGCCTCCGCGAAGAGTTCCTCCGGGGTGGGCAGGATCCGGGCCTGCGGATAGAGCCTGGCTGCCTCGGCCACCCGCTCCGGGTGCGAGGTGACGATGACGTCGAGTGAGAAGCCTGGATTCGCGGCGATCAGCGGCGCGTGGAACACGCGGCCGGAAATTCCAAAGCCGACGACGGCAGTACGGATGGGTGCCGCTCCAACGGTCCGCATCAGAGCACCTCCGAGAGGAACCGCTGCAGGCGTTCGCTGCGGGGGTTGTCGAAGAGTTGGGCGGGTGTTCCTGCTTCGACTACTTCGCCTTCGTCCATGAAGACCACCTGGTCGGCCACCTTGCGGGCGAAGCCCATCTCGTGGGTGACCACCAGCATTGTCATCCCGCGGCGGCCAAGCCCTGCCATGAGGTTCAGGACGCCCTTGACCAGTTCCGGGTCCAGCGCGCTGGTGGCTTCATCGAAGAGCATGACCTCGGGTTCCATGGCGAGCGCACGGGCGATGGCAACGCGCTGCTGCTGGCCGCCTGACAGGTCCCTGGGCCGGTGGTCGGCGCGCTCCGCAAGTCCCACTTCGGCGAGTCCGCGGCGGGCGCGCTCCATCGCTTGGGCCTTGGGCATGCCCTTGACGCTCCATAGCGCCAGTGCCACGTTCTCCAGGGCGGTGTGGTCCGGGAATAGGTTGAAGTGCTGGAACACCATACCGATGCGGGTCCGAAGGGTATCGGGATTGGCAGTGAGGGTGCTTTCGCCGGCCAGCAGCACGTCGCCGCTCTTGGGTTCGTGCAGCCGGTTGACGCCGCGGAGCAGGGTGGATTTGCCCGAACCGGACGGACCGATGATGCAGGTGGTGGTGCCCGGGGCAACCGTGAGGCTGACGTTACGCAGGACCTCGATGTCCCCGTAGGCCATGGTCAGGTTGCGCAGCTCCAGGCTCGAGCCGTGGAACGTCTGCACATCCTGGGAGGTGGTGTTGCTGGTGGCTATTGGCAGGTTCATGTGTTGCTCCCGGTGATGAGCGGCGAGGCCGCATCGAGTTCCTTGACTTCGTTCAAACCGCTGGTGGGCGGTGCGGCACGGCGGCGGCCGGTGCGGAACCTGTTGTCGAAGTAGTTCACCAGGTGCGTCAGCGGAACGGTGATCACCAGGTACAGGATGCCGGCAGCGACCAGCGGGGAAAGGTTCCCGGACAGTACGGCAGCGTCCTGTCCCACGCGGAAGAGTTCGCGTTCGGTGACGAGGAGCCCCAGGAAGTAGACCAGGGAGGAATCCTTGACGATTGCGATGAACTGGTTCACCAGCGCCGGAAGCACCCGGCGGATGCCCTGGGGCACCACAACAAGTGCCATGGACTTGGCGTAGCTCATGCCCAGGGCTCGGCAGGCCTCGCCCTGGCCCTTGTCCACGCTGAGAATGCCCGCACGGAAGATCTCGCCGATGTATGCGCTGGCGATGAGGCTAAGGGCGATGATCCCCAGGGGGTAGGGCGAAGGACCAAAAATCGATTGGCTGAGGCGAGCGAAGCCCTGGCCAATCAGCAGGATGGTGAGGATGGCGGGCAGGCCGCGGAAAAGGTCCGTGTAGATCCTGGCCGGAACCCGCAGCCACTTGGACGGTGAAATGCCCATGACGGCGACCACCATTCCCAGCACCGTGCCAAGGACGGTTGCGGCGATGGAGATGATCAGCGTGTTGAGAAGGCCGACCGCCAGGAGTTGGGGCAGGACCTCGGCCATTGCGCCGAAGTCGAAGAAGGTACGGATGATGGTGTTGAACCAGTCCATGGTTGCTCTCAGACGTAGATTGTTTGGAGGTTCCGGGCGGGCCGCTTGAGGCGGCCCGCCCGGTCAGATGTCCGTAGGACTACTTGGCCGGCTCAGCTGCGGCGGTCTGCTCGGCCTTGGGCAGATACTGCTCTGGCATCGGGGAGCCCGGGAACCACTTCTGGTAGAGCTCCTTCCAGGTGCCGTCTTCCATCGCTTCAGCGAGGCCCTTGTTCAGGGCCTCCTTGAAGGCCGTCTTGCCCTTGGCCACGGCGAATCCGGCCGGGGCGTCGAAGGACGGGATGTCAGCCGCGCTGACCAGGCCGTGCTGTTCCTGGTAGGCCTTCGCGGCCTCGTAGTCCAGGAAGTGTGCGTCCACGGTGCCGCTGTTGACCGCTGCGATCGCGGTGTTGTTGTCCGGGAAGCGGACCAGGCTGGCCGACGTGAAGTTCTTCACGGCATAGGCTTCCTGAAGCGTGCCTTGAACCACACCGAGCCGCTTTCCTGCCAGGCCGTCGGCGCCGGTGATGCCCGAGGTCTTCGTGGTTATCACGGTCAGGTAGCCGGCAAGGTAGCCATCCGAGAAGTCCACGGTCTCCTTGCGCTTGTCCGTGATGCCGATCGCGGCCACGCCGGCGTCGAACTGGCCGTTGGCCACGGCGGCCAGGAGCCCGGAGAAGTCCTGCCCGGTGAAGACCACATTGTCTACGCCGGCGCGGTGGGCCACGTCCTTGAAGAGTTCCACGTCGAATCCCGTGAAGTTGCCAGAGGCATCGGCAAATGTGTAGGGCTTCGAGTCTCCCAGGCTCGCCACGCGGATGGTGCCGGGCTGGATCAGGCCGTAGGGATTGTCCTCCGTGGTGGAGGCGGCGGTGGTGGAGCCGCAGCCGGAGAGCGCCAGGACTGCGGCCAGGGCAGCCGCGGCGATGCCGGCGGGGCGGAAGTTCAGCTTTTTCACAGCGTTGTCCAATCGTTGATGGGGAGGCGGTGCTGTCAGGGCCGCCAAAGAAAGTGGCCGATGTTTCTTGTTGAGTCCGGTCTCACCCTCTAGGATTGAGACCGGACTCACATCGATTGATAGAAATGTAGCCTAAGTCACAGGGGCCGTCAACAGCCCGTCGAAAGGTGAAGATGAACGGTGAAGGAACGAGGCGGCGGGACGTAACCGTTGCCGACGTCGCCAAGGCAGCCCAGGTGTCCAAGGCCCAGGCCGCGAGGGCGCTGGGTAACTACGGTGCCGTCAGCGATGACGTCCGTGAACGTGTCCTCGCCGCAGCCGAAGCACTGTCCTACCGTCCCAACGAGCTTGCCCGCAGCATGAACACGGGCAAATCCCACACCGTCGGCGTGGTGGTCGGCGATATCGAAAATCCCCACTTCGGACTTGCCACCCGCGGCATTACCGACACCGCCAAGAAGGCCGGGTACAACGTCATTCTGGTCAACACTGACGAAGACCGGGGGGCCGAAGTTGAGGCCGTCCGGGTCCTGCTGGACAAGCGCGTGGACGGCCTGATCGTTGCCCCCGCATCATCGGTGGATACCGGGCACCTGCAGCAGGTGCACCAGTCGGGCCGCCCCCTGGTCTTCATTGACCGGACCGGCGGAGACCTGGGCGTGGAGACGGTAGCGGTGGATATGGCGAAGATTTCGCTGGAAGCCACGCAGCATCTGCTCGACGCCGGCCACCGCAGGATTGCTTTCATTTCCACGCTGCGGACCGAGGCTCCCTACGCCCCGGGAATGGCGCTGGATTCGTCGCAGATCGCAGACCGGCTGGAGGGAATGCGGAAGGCATTCCTGGCGGCTGGCCTTCCGTTCCCGGAGGACCTCGTCCGGCTCAATGCCGGCGACTCAGACTCCATCCGCAGCATCACCCGGGAAGTCCTTCGCGGGCCGGAGCAGGCCACTGCAGTGGTCGCTTCCGATGGCCTGATCGCCCTCAGCGTGGTGGAGGCGATCCAGGAACTTGGGCTGTCCATTCCGGCCGATGTTTCATTCCTCATGTACGACGACTTCCCCTGGACCCGGCTCACCACACCACCCCTGACCGTGATCGCCCAGCCGGTCTACAACATGGGTGTGGCTGCAGCCAAGGCGCTGATCCGCCAGATGGAGGGCCTTGCACCTGCCCCACCGGCACAATTCACGGCAACTCTTGTCCGGCGCGGTTCGGTGGGACCCTGCCCGACTGTGGGGCAACCCCCGCAGGAGCAGCTCGCGGCGAGGCTGAACTAGGCCTCGGGCGGGGGCGGCGTCCCGCTTGGCTCTCCCTACAGGAGCCGGTCGCTGCGGGCCGTTCGGTTGCGTCCCTCTGACTTTGCCACGTACAAAGCCGCGTCGGCGGCGGCGATGACGCTCTCCACGTCGGAGGTCCCGGCGTCGTACATGGCGATCCCGTAGCTGACAGTGGGCATTTCCATGCCGTCCATGGCAGGTCCGGCGGCGAGCCGCCGGCTGATCTCCTTAGCGATCAGCTCGGCGCGCTCGGCGCTGGCACCGGGGATCAAAAGCACGAATTCTTCACCGCCATAGCGGCCCACCAGGTCGGTGGAGCGGACCGTCTCGGTGCAGGACTGGGCGAACCGCTGCAGCGCCCTGTCCCCGGCGGCGTGGCCGTACGTGTCGTTAACACCCTTGAAGTGGTCCAGGTCCGCCAGGATCAGGGCGCCGGAGCCGCGGGTGATGGCACGGTCGGAGAGCAGCTCGGCGGCAAGGTCGATGAAGGCCTTGCGGTTCAACAGCCCGGTCAGGTCGTCACGGGAGGCCACCACGCGGAGGGCGCGGGTCTGCTGTTCGCTGCTTAGCGCGGCCATGCTGAAGGACACCACTACCAGCAGCACCATGGTCACCAGAGTGGTCACCGCCGAGCCGAACACGGTGGTGAAGGTTGGCCCGTGCTGCCCCTCGACCAGGAACCCGATCCACCGGAGGAAGTAGAAGGCGGCCAGGCCCCCGGCCGCCACTGCCATGGGAATCCGGACCCTCGAGTAGCCGGGCTCCAGGCGCCACAGCTCCCGGGATGCCAGCCCGATGCTGACACTCATCGCGGCGAGGAACACCGGACCGCCGGACCAGGTATTCGTGGCGGGGCTGTCCAACACCGAGGCAACCAGGACCACCAGTGGGATCCCGGTGAACGCCCACTTCGGCGGCGGCACAGTCCGCAGCGACCGGGCACCTGCCCACACCGCTACCCCGCCGTGGACCAGCATCACGTTTCCCACCGGGTTGGCCCACACCTGGTGGACCGTCCCGTCCAGCAGGAAGCACGCGGATCCGGCGAGGAAGAACACGAGCGCCAGGCACCACCAGCCGCTGTACGGCGAGCGCGTGATGCGGTAGGCGGAGAAGTAGAAGAGCACCACCAGGACCAGCGCCATCAGGCCGAAGGCGATCCTGAGCGTGGTGGTGTCCAGAACCATGTCTTCGAAGTCCCCCCAACGCCGAATGTCTGTGCCGACCCTCAGTATTGCACCGCAACGGCACGCGCATCAGCAGTCGTACCCATGAACAACCGCGGCGAAACCGCCTAAGGTGGTTCGATAAGCACAGGACCACGAAAGGCCCCGCCATGCTCCTCCTCTTCGGCTTCAAGACGGTACTCAAGGCGCTCCCCGGCAAGCCCGCAACCTGCCAGTACTGCCGCTCCTTCGTCCACCACCACCTGGAAGAGCGCGCCACCAAGTTCACGCTGTTCTTCGTCCCGGTGTTCACCACGTCCCGAAAATACAACATCACCTGCTCAAACTGCGGCTACGTCTCGTCCATCTCCGGCCGGCAGAAGCGGGCCCTGGAACTGCAGCGCTAAGCTTCCCGTTTTGGCTCTGGCCCCCGACGCCGGCCGCGGCTAGAGTGGGACACGGTCGCCCCTGCCGTCCCGGCAGAGCGGAGAGGACCCCTGGAGGGAATGGAGGTGGTTTTGATGATTGCAGCTGCCGCGCGCCCGGAGCGCCCCGCATCCATCAACCAGCCCCACTCCCCCGCCTGCACCAGCGTCGCCTGATTCGCTTCTGGTGCATCGGGAGATCTTCCCGAGGAAACCACAGTGAACACTTCTTCAGGCAACGCCCTGGACAGTACTGGAATCAGCAATAAGTTACTTTTCGAAGGCCCCACCGCCTTTGGCTATGCGGCGCCAGTAGCGCGGCATTTCAACGGACATCCCTGCCCCGGCGCCACCGGACGAGGGCGGGTGGTCCGGGTGGACCGCAACCGGCTGCTGGTCGCCGTCGGCAACGACCTCCTGCATCTTCCCTATCCCCTGGCCGGCGGCGTTCCCGTCACCGGTGACTGGGTGTGGACCGGCCCCAACCGCGCCGGCGAACGCCAGATCCTGGCCGTCCTGCCGCGCCTGTCCGAACTCAGCCGCAAGCGCGCCTTCGAGGATTCGTCCGCGGAACAGGTCCTGGCGGCGAACATGGACGTGGTGGGTGTGGTGGTGCCGGTGGACCGGCCCCTGACCCACAACCGGCTGGAGCGGACCCTTGTGTCTGCATGGGACTCGGGCGCCACTCCCCTGGTGATCATCACCAAGGCCGACCTCGCCGCCGTGGCGGACGACGTCGTCGGGAAAGTCATCCTCCAGGCCGCCGGGGTGGATGTGGTGACCACGTCCGCAGAAAAGGGCGACGGCATCGACGAACTGCTGCAGCACATCCCTGCGGGCGGCACCATCGTGCTCCTGGGACCGTCCGGCGCAGGCAAGTCAACGCTGATCAACGCGCTGGTGGGCCGCGAGGTCCAGCACACCGGTCCGGTGCGCGCCGGCGACTTCAAGGGCAAGCACACCACCACGTCCCGGGAACTGGTGCCACTTGCCAACGGGACCGTGCTGATGGACACGCCGGGGGTGCGCGGCTTCGGGCTGTTCGACGCCGAGGACGGCCTGGAGGAGATGTTCGGCGACGTGGAGGAACTGGCTGCGGGATGCCGGTTCTCGGACTGCTCCCACCAGGGCGAACCAGGCTGCGCCGTGCAGCAGGCCCTTGAGGACGGCACCCTTCCCGAGCGGCGCTGGCACAGCTACCTGAAGCTGCAGCGCGAGCTTGCCGCCCTGGCCCGGCGCAGCAGCGTGGCCGCCCAGCGGGCGTACCACCGGGAGTGGCACCAGAAGGTGGTGTCAGCCGGGAAGTCGCAGCGCTGGGCGGAGCGGGACCTGGCGGAACGGCAGGACCGCGCCGGCGGGAAGGACCGGAAGCGGCGGCGGTGAGGGTCCGGGGGCCGGGAGGAGCGCGCTCAAGGCGTTCAACGTTGTAAAATCAGCGTAACCGGCCTCCGGGCCTCAGACCTTTTGCAGGGGGATCCATGGCGGCCACGCTCCACGATGTTGCCCGGGTAGCGGGCGTGTCCTTCAAGACGGTGTCCAACGTCATCAACAACCACCCGCACGTCCGGGAATCCACCCGGGCCAAGGTGCAGCAGGCTATCCGTGAGCTGGGCTACCGGCCCAACCTCACGGCCCGCAGCCTTCGTTCCGGACACACCGGCGCCATCACGCTCGCTTTGCCCCAGCTGAGCCTTCCCTACTTCGCCGAGCTGGCCGACGCCGTGATCGAGGCGGCGGCAAAGTGCGGGCTGGTGGTGCTGGTCGAGCAGACCGGCGCGGACCGCGACCGGGAGCTTGAGGTCATGGCCAGTCCACGGCTGAAGATGTCCGACGGCCTGATCTTCAGCCCGCTGGCGCTCGGGCAGGAGGACGCGGACCTGATCAAGGCCGAGGTGCCCATAGTGCTCCTTGGAGAGCGGATCTTCGGCAGCGCTTCCGACCACGTCACCATGCAGAACGTGACGGCGGCCCGCGCCGCCACCGAGCACCTGCTGGACCTGGGCAGGAAGCGGATCGCCGTGGTGGGCGCCCACGAGGGTGAGGTCATCGGTTCCGCCGGCCTCCGCCTGCGGGGTTACCGCGAGGCCCTTGAAGCGAGGGGGATTCCGTACGACGACGGCATCGTGGCCTACGTGGTGGACTGGCACCGGTCCAACGGCGCCGCCGCCATGCACGACCTCCTTGACCGCGGGGCCGGGTTCGATGCCGTCTTCGGGTTGAATGACACGCTCGCCCAAGGCGCCGTGCGGGTGCTTCAGGAGGCCGGGTTCCGCGTGCCGGACGATGTGGCGGTGATTGGCTTCGACGACCTGGATGAAACCCGGTACTCCCTTCCCACCCTCAGCACCGTGGACCCGGGCCGCACGGAGATTGCGGAGACTGCCATCCGGATGCTGATGGACCGCATCAAGGACCCGGCCGGAATGCCGCCCCGAGAGGTGGAGACGGCATTCCAGGTGGTGCCTCGGGAGTCAACAGTGGGACGCGCACAGGCCCTCCCCGCGTAGGCCTACTCCCACCGCACCGTTGGCCAGCGGTCCTTCCACTCCAGCTCGGCAAGCCCCAGTCGGAAGGCGCCGTCCAGTTCCTCTGCGTAGTAGTGGAAGGCGAGGACGTTGCCGGAAACAGACTGCCCGCCCGGCCCCACGCGCCCGGCCTCGGATGCCAGCAAAGGCGTGCCGCCGCCGTCGAGCAGGTCCTTGCCGTCCGCATCCACGTAGGGGCCGGTGATGTTGTCCGACCTCCCCACGGCGATGTTGTACGTGCTCTCCAGCCCCTTGCAGCAGAAGTCGCGGGAGAAGAAGAGGTAGTAAGCGCCGTCATGCGGCAGGATGTAGGGCGCTTCGATCGCGTTGGGCGGGGCCTTCCGGTCCGCGATGGCGACCGGTTCTTCCGTCCCTGCCCGCAGGCCGCCGGGCCACTCAAGCTCCACCAGCTGCAGCCCCGTCCAGAAGGAGCCGAAGGACAGCCAGGGCGTGCCGTCCTGGTCCTCGGCAATGCCCGGGTCGATCGCATTGAAATGCTCCCCCTTGGACGAGATCACCTGGCCCCGGTCCACCCACTCATAGTCGGGGTCCGCGGGATCCAGCGTGGTGTTGGTGGCCAGGGCGATGACAGAAAGGTTCCTGCCGAACGTCGAGGCGGAGTAGTAGAGGTACCAGGTCCCGTCATGCTCGTAGAGTTCCGGCGCCCACAGGTTGTCCACCCCCGGCACCGCCTCGGTAAGCCACGCCGGCTTTTCCTGCCACACTTCACCGGCATACTCCCAGTCCACGCCGTCCGCGGACCGCCTCACCTGAATGTTGCCGTCCGCCACCTGCCCGTTGCCGGTGGAGTAGATGAACCACGGCTCCCCCTCCTCCCCCTTGACCAGGGCAGGATCGTGGGTGAAGAAATCGCCTGTGAGCCGGGTGGGCTTCGCCTCGGTCGCCGTGCCGGGTGCGGCACATCCGGCGAGGAGAAGGACGACGGCGGCAAGCGCCGCTGCCAGCCAGACCCCGGGCCATGTCCTGGGCGGGCGGCGGGCAGCGGCGCCTTTGGCGTGGAACGGCACGTCAGCCAAGCGCGACGGCGGACCAGGACACGGGCGGAAGCGTCACGGTGAGCGTTCCCTCGTCCAGGACAACGCCGTCGAGCTGCTTCAGGCCAACGCGGTTCTGGTCCTGAAGGGTGTTCCTGGCGTAGACGTCCTCATCGTGCAGGGTGACTGCCTCAGTGACCACCGTGGCGTTGAGTTCGGCGACGTTGATGGTCACGTCGATGGACTCGGTCTGGCTGCGGTTGACCAGGAAGAGGGCGGACTCTCCTGTGGCGGCGTCGGTGGTTGCGACGGAGTCCACCAGCGGGGCCTCGCCGTACACCGCCGTCGTGTAGGTTCGGGCCTCAATGCGGGGACGGAGCACCTCGCCCTTTGCAAGCCGGGACGTGACGGAGAACGGGAAGAACGTGGTCTGGCGCCAGGTGTCACCGCCGGGCTCGGTCATGATGGGCGCGATCACGTTGACCAGCTGGGCGAGGGAGGCTGCGGCAACCCTGTCGTGGTTTTTCAGGAGCGTCATCAGCAGGTTGCCGAACACCACGGCGTCGGCAACGGAGTAGGTATCCTCCAGCTGGCGCGGCGCGTGTGTCCATTCCTCATTGACCTCGTCAGAAGCCTGGTGCTCGTCCAGGTACCAGATGTTCCATTCGTCAAAGGACAGCTGGATGGTCTTCTTGCTCTTGAGCTTGTGCTTGACGTGGTCGGCCGTGGCCACCACGGTCTCAATGAAATACTGCATGTCCAGCGAGGACGCCAGGTAGGAGCCCAGGTCGCCGTTGCGCTCCTGGTAGTAGGCATGGCAGGAGATGTAGTCCACGTAGTTGTAGCTGTGCTCCAGGACCACCCGCTCCCACTCGCCGAACGTAGGCATGGAGGACCCGGAGGAGCCGCAGACCACCAGCTCCAGGTTCTTGTCCGCCGTCTTCATGGCCGACGCGGTACGGGCGGCCAGCTTGCCGTAGTCCTCGGCGGACATGTGCCCGATCTGCCAGGGCCCGTCCATCTCGTTGCCCAGGCACCACATGCGGATGTTGTAGGGGTCCTTAGCGCCGTTGGCGATGCGCTGCTCGCTGAGTGCCGTGCCGGACGGGTGGTTGGTGTACTCCAGCAGGTCCAGGGCGGCCTCGATGCCCCTGGTGCCCAGGTTGACGGCCATCATGAGCTCCGAGCCGGTGAGCTTGCACCAGCGGGCAAACTCGTCCAGGCCCACCTGGTTGGACTCAAGCGAGTGCCAGGCAAGGTCCCGCCGGACGGGACGCTGGTCACGGGGGCCCACGCCGTCCTCCCAGCGGTAGCCCGAGACGAAGTTGCCGCCGGGGTAGCGGATGGTGCTGGAGCCAAGTTCCTTGACCAGTTCAATGACGTCCAGGCGGAAGCCGTCCTCATTGGCCGTGGGATGTCCGGGCTCGTAGATTCCGTCGTAGACGCACCGGCCAAGGTGCTCCACGAAGGAGCCGAAGATCCGGCGGTTGACGGGGGCCACCACGGCGTCCCGGTTCACGGTGATGACAGTGGGTGCCACGACAGCCAGGTCGGTCTGTTCAGCAGCGGCGGAGGTGATGGTCACGGTGGATCCTATTCTTTATAACGTTATAGAACTAGCGAAGGACAAGGTGGAAGAGCGCGTTGGGGGGCAGGTTGGCTTAGGGGGTTGCCGGCGCGAGCCCGTTGAGCCTCCGGCCCACAAGCCATCCGGACAGGAGCAGGGGAAGCGACGCGCCGACCAGGGGCACCAGCACCGTCATTCCGGTAAAGATGACGGTGGCCGCTGCCAGGGTTGCCAGGAGGGAAAGGCTCATGACGGGCGAGATGACCGGCAGCATGAACGCCGCCCGCCATGTCTTGCTGACGGTGTCCCGGTATCGGGTGCAGATGGACACCGCGGTGGCGGCTGCAGCAACGGTCACAGCGGCAGCCACGGCGGACAGTACCAGCAGGACTGCCCGCACCACGTGGGGCATCGTGGTCCCTGCCGGACCCAGCAGGGTCCAGAAGTTAAGGACCAGTACGACGCCGGTGATCCAGAAGGCGCCTCCCACCAGGTTGGCGTGCCGGAACTGGTACCGGTAGGCGGCGACGAAGTCGCGTGCCAGGTGGTCCCCGGCAGAACCGTCCCGCAGCCTGGCCAGGACAGTGCTCGCAGCCACGGCCGCAGGGAACAGACCCAGGACCAGGAGTCCGGCCAGGGTCCCGGCCACGAAGAGCACGTTGACCAGGACCAGAGCCGTGGAGAAGCGGAGCCAGCCCATCACGCGGCCGGCCCAACCCAGCGGCAGATCATTCATGCGTTGACTCCCGGGTTCCGCTCCAAACCACCCCGTCTTGGTCCAGGCCGCTGAAGGACAGGGCCGGGCGGTTGCGGGACCAGTCCCATGAACCAAAAACCACGGCATCAAGTTCAACGGCACCATCGGACCCGCCGGGAGCAGCAACGCGAAGCCTCATCCGTGCGGGGGCACCGGCGGAAACTGCGCCGGCGTCGTCAATGCACTCGACGCTCAGGGCCACCGCCGGGACGAGGTCTGATGTCTCCGGGGCAAAGCGGAGGACCTGCCAGGTTCCCTGCACCCGAACGGACGCGGACAGCGCCTCACGTTCTCCCCCTGCGTAGGGCTGGGGTGAGACGACAGGCCAGCCGGATGCGGTGAAAAAGATCCGGCGCAGCTGGACCACATGCTGGCTGGGATCAGCCGCGAAGCGGACGTGGTGGACCGCGAAATGCTCGGTCCGCCCGTCCGGCCCCTCCTGGGTCAGGACGGAGTTGTGGCCCGGCGCGAGCCAGCCCGTGCCGCCGTCGAACTGGTAGCTGCCCAGAACCTTGGTGCCCACTGACGCAGGCGCGGAATCCAGGTCGGTCATCGGGTTGCCCAGGAAGTCGCGGTAGGGGCCGGTGATGGAGTCCGCCAGGGCCACCCGGATGTTGTAGGTGCTGAACAGCGAGTCGTAGGAGCAAAAGAGGACGTACGCATCTTCCTCCGGGCGGTACAGGACAAAGGCCCCCTCCACGGCACCCTCCACCGACTTGGGGCGGCGGGCGATGACCGTTCCGAGGTCCCCCTCCACCAGGGCCAGGCCCGTTTCGGCGTCCAGCGGCAGGGTATAGATGCCCGAGAAGAAGGACCCGTACGTGAGCCATGGCTTTGCGTCGGCATCGAAGGTGACCGCCGCATCTATGGCGTTCTGGGAATGTTCGCCGGAGCGGGTGGCCGCCACAAGACCGCGGTCCTCCCAGGGGCCGGCCGGTGACGAAGCAACAGCAAGGCCTATGGCTGAGGTGTTGGAGCCAAAGGTCGACGCCGAGTAGTACATGTGCCATCCGCCGCCGGGCCAGCGGACCACGTCAGGCGCCCACAGCCCCTGCGCGCCGGACCAGGCTGCGGCGGGTTGCGGGACGCCGCCTAAGGCAGTACCAGCGTAGGTCCACTCCACCAGGTCGGTGGAGGTCCTGATATGTACCCCTGCGGGAATGTCTTGCGAATTGGCAATGGCGTCAGTGGAGAACATGAAGTAGGTGCCGTCGTCGTCCCGCACCACCGTGGGGTCGTGCGCGTGGCGGGAGCCCCATGACGCAGACGGCGAGGCGGCACCCGCGGGAAGCGGAAGCAGTTCCCGGGAGAGATCAGTGTCGGTAGCCACGGCTCAGCCCTTGGATCCGGAAAGCGCAATGGACTCGATGATCTGGCGCTGGAAGACCACAAAGACGATCAGCACCGGAAGGAGCGCTACGAAGGACGCCGCCATGATCAACGGGTAGTCCGTCTGGATGGCGTACTGGGCATTGAAGTTCGCGATCACCAGCTGCAGCGTCTGGGTGCCGGGCGAATTCAGGTAGATGATGGGGGCCAGATAGTCGTTCCACATGGCCATGAACCAGAGGATGAACTGCGCGGCCAGGGCCGGCCGGATGGCGGGCATGATGAGGGTCCAGAAGATCTGCAGGTAGGAGGCCCCGTCAATGCGGGCCGCCTCCACGATGGAATCGGGGATGCTGTTCAGGAATTGGCGGAGGAAGAAAATCATGATGATGTTCCCGAAGAGTCCCGGCACGATCAGCGGCAGGAGCGTGTCTACCCAGCCGATGCTGGCGAAGATGGTGAACTGCGGAATCATCAGGGTGGGGAACGGGATCATGAGGCCGGACAGGAGCCCCAGGAACAGGACGTTCTTGAAGGGCATCCGCATCTTCGCAAAGGCAAAGGCTGCGAGCGCGGACGTCAACGAACCCACGATGGTCACCGAGCAGGCCACAATCAGGCTGTTCTGGATGCCGCTGAGGAGCGGGCCGGCAGTCCAGATGCGGGCGTAGTTTTCCCAGACGAAGGGGTCCGGAATCCATTGCGGCGGAAGCGCAAACACCCCGTCCTTCGTCTTGAGGGAGGTGGAGAAGGTCCACGCCAGCGGGGCAATCATGACGATCGCGCCCACGCTCAGGATCAGTGTGGTGATGACGTTGCCGAGGCGGAGAGTTTCCCTGGTGGAGCGCGGCCGGCCGCTTTTGGTGCGGGACGCGGAAGAGCTTGCTCCCCCGCTGGCGCCCGGAAGTTCCTGCGTGGGTTCCAGCGGAGGGGTGGTGATGACGTTCTGTGCGGACATGGCTGCCTGCCTCAATCGATGGAGAACTGGTTGCGGCGGTTGAGCCGGAACTGGATGAAGGTGATGGCGAAAACCAGCAGCCCCAGGACCACGGACATGGCGGAGGCGTACCCCATCTGGAGGTTGTCGAAGGCCTTCTGCCAGATGTACCAAACAATGGAAGCGGACTGGAACTCGGGGCCGCCCGTGGGAGTCATGATGTTGATTTCCACGAAGATCTGGGAGCCGCCGATGATGCTGGTGACGATCAGGAAGAACGTGACCGGCCGGACCATGGGGATGGTGATGTGGCGGAACTGCTGCCAGGCCGATGCGCCGTCCAGGGCCGCTGCCTCGTAGAGGTACCGGGGCACTGACTGGAGGGCGGCAAGGTAGAGCAGCATGGAATATCCCAGGCCCTTCCAGATGGCCATGATGATGAGGGCCGGCTTTACGGTGTTTGTGTCCTGGAGCCAGTTGGGCCCGTCTATCCCCACCAGTGCCAGGCCCTGGTTGATCAGACCGAAGTCGCCGTTGAAGGCCCACTGCCAAAGAATCGCTACGGCTGCGATCGAGGAGATCACCGGGAGGTAGTAGACGGTGCGGAAGAAGGTGGTTCCGCGCATCTTCCGGTTCATCGCCAGCGCCAGGCCCAGCGAGATGGCCAGCCCGATGGGAATCCCGATCATCATGTAGAGGGTGTTCCACAGCGACTGGATGAAGTAGCGGTCACCGAACATCTTGGTGTAGTTGTCCAGACCCTTGAAGACCGGTGCCGAGATGCCGTTCCAGTTGGTGAAGGAGGCATAGACCGAGAAAAGAAGTGGGAAGAGCGTAAAGAGGAGGAAACCGATCACCGGTATGGCAACAAAAGCGAGGGCCGCCTGGTGTTCCTTCCGGTGGAGCCGCGAGCGGCGCGGGCGCGTGGTGGTTGTTGTCATACCGGTGATCCCTCCCGCTAGTTTCCGGCCTGCTGGTTGGCGGCGTCCAGGAATTCCTGCATCCTGGGCTGCGCTTCCTTCAGGTAGTCGGCGGCGGTCTGCTTGCCGTCCAGGACGGGCTGGATGTTGGTGAACAGTTCGTCGTACCACTCGGCGTTGAAAGTATTGCCGCCGGGCAGGGCGCGGCCGTAGTCCTTCACGATCTGCAGGAACTCTTCCTTGTTGGCCGGCTTGGTGCTGGTGTCCGCAGCCCAGGCCTCGGCCATGTCCTTGAGGTTGGGGATCTGGATGCCGGCGTCCACCAGGCTCTGCTGGGCCTCCTTGTTGGCTGTCAGGTACTCCACGAGCTTGACGGCGTCCTCCGGGTGCTTGGTGCTTTCGGAGACGGCGATGCCCAGCGTTCCGATCCAGCTGGCGGTTTCGCCGCTGTCCCCGGCCGGGTAGGGGATGACGTCCCAGTCGAAGCCCAGCTTCTGGTAAGTGGACAGGTCCCAGGGGGCGATGGGGAAGAACCCGATTTCGCCCTTCATCCAGCGCTGGTAGGTGTCCAGGGTCTGCGCCTCAGCCACGGACGGCGTGACGCCGTGGACGTTCTGCAGGTCCGCGAACCACTGCAGGGATTCGGCGAACTCGGGCGTATCCACCGTCACCTTTGTCCGGTCTTCGTTGAGCCAGTCGCCGCCGTTGGACCAGACGAAGGGCTGCAGGTTCCACTGGACGTTCAGGCCGGTGCCCCACTGGTCAAGGGTGCCGTCCCCGTTAGTGTCCTGGGTGAGCTTTTTCGCGGCGGCCACGAACTCGTCGAACGTGTACGGCTTGTCTTTGTCCGGCAGCGGGATTCCTGCCTTTTCCAGCATGGTCTTGTTGTAGCCGAAGGAGAACGGGCCCACATCCTTGGGCAGGGCGTAGATGGCACCCTCGCCGACGCGTTCGCCGTCGTACCGGTAGCTGTCCACGCCGTATTCCCAAATGTTGTCCAGGTCGATGGTGTCCGAACCCTCAACGTACTCAGTGATGTCTTTGACGATGCCGTTCTGCACGTAGGCCTGGACGTCGCCGGGGCCGATGTAGAAGACATCCGGAACCTGTTTGCCGGCAATAGCTGCCTTCAGCTTGGTGGCGTACTGGTCTGCGGTGGTGACAATGATTTCCACGTCCACCCCGTTGTCCGCTTCAAACTGGGAGACCGCCTTCTCGTAGGCCTTTTTCTCGTCCTCACCTCCCCGGAACATGAACGTGAGTTTCTTTTCGCCGCTGTCCTCGGCGGAGGGGGCGGAACAACCGCCAAGCATCAGGCCGGCGGCGGTAAAGAGCGCCAAGGTTGCGGCCATGGGACGTGACTTCATCATCACGCAGTCCTTCCGGGTTGGGTGGAGCACACAAGTGTATTGGTGGGCTGGTACGGAAAGCCCCACTGTCCGCGGTGGCGGACCGGCATCCGGGGCGATTTCTTGCAACGTTGTAAGAACCTTCACACAGCGTTTCCTGCGCCGTCAAGAGGAGGCGGGGGATTTGTTTTCGGCCCAGCCTCCGCCGTCGTTGACCGGAAACGTGATCCATGCCATATTTTTCTTACAACGTTGCAAGACACCCCGGCGCCGCGCATCCCTGCTGCCGACCAGCCCCTCTCTCCCGGAAGGACCACGTGATGAAGTCACGTCCCTGGCTGCTGCGCGCCGCAGGATTGGCAGCAGCTGCAACCCTTGCCCTGGCAGCAGCCCTCCCCACCGCGGCCGCCCCCGGCCCCGCCCTTAGCCCGGCTGCCCAAAGCCAGGTCAGCCAGTCGGAAAAGCCCCCGGGCCAGCAGAAGCTCCCTTTCGATCCCCCCGGCGGGAAAACGGTGGTGGGACAGACCTCGCCCATTCATGATCCGGCGCTGATCATTGCCGACGACGGCACGTGGTATGTCTATTCCACCGGCCTGGTGAACCGGGAGAACGGCGGCACCATTCAGATGTGGAGTTCCCGCGACCACGGGACAACCTGGGAGTACACCGGAACGGTTTGGGACCGCATCCCGGCGTGGATCGACGAGCACTTTTCCGACGGCGAACTGCCCGGCAACCTCTGGGCACCGGAAATCACCGAACACAACGGCACCTACTACCTTTACTACTCGGCGTCACGTTTCGGCGGCAACAAGTCACTGACGGCCCTTGCCACCAACACCACCCTTGACCCAAACGATCCCGACTATGAATGGGTGGACCAGGGATTGGTCGTCTCCTCACCTGCCACCGGCCTCGACCCGGGCAATCCCGCCAAGACCTTCAACGCCATCGACGCCGGCATCATCGAGGACGCCGACGGAACCCCTTACATGGCTATCGGTTCGTTCTGGTACGGCATCTTCCTGGTCCCCATTGAGTGGCCGAGCGGAAAGCCAGTTGCCGGATGGGAGTCCAAGACTGTGAATATTGCGGACCGGTTCATGCCCGGGAACCCCATCGAGGCGCCGTACATCACCAAGCACGGGGACCATTACTACCTCTTTGTCTCGTTTGACGCCTGCTGCCGCGGCGCTGATTCGACGTACAAGGTGGCTGTGGGCCGTTCCACCTCTGTCAAGGGGCCGTACCTGGACAAACAAGGGCGCGACATGTTCGGCGGTGGCGGATCCGTGGTGCTTGATTCGCACGGCGCGATCACCGGCCCGGGTGGTCAATCCGTCTTTGGCGACTACCTGGCCTTCCACTACTACGACGGTTCCAACGGGGACCTTCCGTACTTCCCCACCCTCGGCATCCAGAAAATTAACTGGGCTGACGGCTGGCCGGTGTTCAACCAGAGCGTGGAAACGCCGTCGATCCTGAAGCAGCCAAGGGCCACCGCAGCAGGCAGTGCCGCCACTATCACAGCCACCGCGGGCGGCACGCCGGGTCCGGTAGCAGTATGGGAATTGTCGAACGACGGCGGCGCAAGCTGGCAGCCAGCGGACCACCAACCCGTGACGAAGCGCACGGACGAAGGCACCTACCGCTCGACGCTCGAAGTTTCCTTTAATGCCAATGACCATGCCGGCCTTCTGGTCCGGGCAGTGTTCCAGAACGCCCACGGCAAGGCTGCCACTGACACCGTCGGCTTCCCCGCTCCTCCCGGCAGGTGAAGGCGGAGTGCAGCGCCCTTCAACGGTGCTGCACTCCCCCATAACCTTGTTCCATCAGAGTTCCGGGGCGTGCTCCTCAGGCAGCGCGCCCTCGTCCTCCGGATGCCGTTTCAGGTTCAGCAGGGCCAAGGCCAGGCCGCCCCAAACGGTGAGGATGGCGATGATCATCATGGTGATGGCTATCGGCGTCACAGTGCCTTCTCCTTTTCCTCTTCGGCCACGACGGCGTCGTATTCGGGGTCGTGGTGGGCCTTGGACCGGTGGCTCCAGGGGATGAATGTCAGCGCCAGCGCCAGCACCACCAGGGCCCCGGCCATTCCCCAGCCAAAGATGCCCACAAACCATTCCGGGTAACCCTCATAGGTGGCGGTGATCTTGCTGATGAACTCGTTCGACACCATGTAGATCAGCGCCAGTGGAACGACGCCGGCCACCAGGATCATCCACGTGCGCCGCATCTTGACGGTGGAGATCCTGTTCAGGTGGGCGGACAGCAGAGGCAGTTTGCGCAGGAACCACGCGAGCACAACGACAGTGACCAGGGCCCCGAGCGTGATGCCGAAGCTGTTGACGAATGCATCAGAGGTGTCCAGCAGGTAGAGGCCGGTGGCCGTGGGGAAAAGTCCCAGCGAGACCGCCGCCACCAGACCGCTGACCACCAGCGACGCCTGGACCCGGCCCCAGCCGAGCTTGTCCTGGACCGCGGCCACAATGACTTCCAGAACCGAGATCAGGGACGTGATGCCCGCAAAAACCAGCGACCCGAAGAACAGCACCCCCATGAGAGCTCCGAACGGGGCCTCGGACACGATGGTGGGGAACGCGATAAACGCCAGGCCGATGCCCTGCGTCACCACCTCGTCCACCGCAGTGCCCGCTGCTTGTGCCATGAAGCCCAGGGCGGCAAAGACCCCGATTCCGGCCAGGATCTCGAAGCCCGAGTTGGAGAATGCCACCACCATGCCGGAGCCCGTCAGGTCCGTCCGGCGCTTCAGGTAGGAGGCATAGGTGACCATGATGCCGTACCCGACGGAAAGGGAGAAGAAGATGTGCCCGTAGGCTGCCGCCCAGACGCCCGGATCCGCGAGCGCCGCCCAATCAGGGGTGAAGAAGGCGTTTAGGCCTTCAGCCGCACCCGGAAGGAAGAGCGACTGGACCACCAGGAGGAGGAACATCATCATCAGCAGCGGCAGCAGGACGGCGTTGGCGCGGGAGATGCCCTTCCGTATCCCGGCCACCATGATGAAGATGACGGCGGCCCATATCAAAAGCAGCGGGAAGAACACGGACGGCACGTAATCGAAGCCCAGGCCGGGAGCCTCGGCGATGCTGAGGAAGTTCCCGAAAAAGAAGCCCTCGGCGTCGTCACCCCACGCCTCTGTGAAGGAGAAAACCGTGTACATCAGTGACCAGGCGATGATCACTGCGTAGTAGGCAGCAATCACGAAGCAGACCAGCACCTGCCACCAGCCGAGCGGCTCGGCGACACGGTGCAGCCGCCGGTAGGCCAACGGCGCCGAGCCGCGGAACTTATGGCCCACGGCATAGTCGAGGAACAGCAGCGGGATGCCGGCCGTGAGCAAGGCCACCAGGTACGGGATGAGGAACGCGCCGCCGCCGTTGTCGTAGGCGATGTAGGGAAAGCGCCAGATGTTGCCCAGGCCCACCGCCGAGCCGATGGCCGAGAGGATGAAGAGCCGGCGGGACGAGAATGTTTCGCGCTTGGCCGGACTGGCGGGCTGCGCTGGGGAGGAAGCAGTCATGTCCGGACTTTACTGCTGCCCTTCCGCCTGCAAAAGCCCCCTCTGCTGTGCGCCCACCCGGGGAGGCCTGGCCGGCGGCCTTTTGTCACCCCCGGAGAGTAGGGTTCCGTCATGGACATCATCTTGGTTCCCGGTTTCTGGTTGGACGCTTCCTCCTGGGAGGAGGTGACGCCGGCGCTCGAGGCTGCGGGACACCGCACGCATCCCCTCACCCTCCCCGGCCTGGAGTCTGTGGATGCCAACCGTGCCGGGATTGGCCTGCGCCAGCACATCGACGCCGTGGTGTCGGAAGTGGACGCCACCGAGGGAAAGGTGGTGCTGGTGGGCCACTCAGGCGGCGGGGCCATCATCCACGGGGTGGTTGATGCCCGCCCGGACAGGATTGCGCGGGCCGTCTACGTGGACAGCGGCCCCCTTGGTGAGGGCGGCGTGATCAACGATGAACTGCCGGCAGACGGCGAGGATGTTCCGCTTCCGCCCTGGGAAGGGTTCGAAGACGCGGACCTGGTGGATCTCGACGACGGCCTTCGCCGGAAGTTCCGCGCACGGGCGATTCCGCAGCCCAGGGGCGTGGCTTACGATCCGCAGCACCTGCACGACGAGCGGCGCTACGACGTCCCTGCCACAGTCATCGCCTGCGAATTCCCCTCTGCCATGCTGCGCGAATGGATCGAGGCAGGCCATCCATTCGTGTCGGAGCTTGCCCGGGTCCGGGACGTGGAATACGTGGACCTGCCCACAGGCCACTGGCCGCAGTTCACCAGGCCGGCGGAACTGGCACGGGCCATCCTTGCCGCCGTGGACCGGAACGGCCAGCTACATTGAACGGACCGCCTGTGCTTAGGAGTTCCCATGCCGCGCCCGCGATCACCGCTGCTGTCCGTGGATGGCATCATCCGCGCCGCCCTGTCCCTGGTTGATGCCACCGGAGACTTCAGTTTTCCGAAAGTGGCCAGGGAACTTGGCGTCAGCCAGGCCTCCCTCTACAACCACATCGACAACCGCGAGCACATTATCGAGCTGATGCGGGGGCTCGTCTTCTCGGAGTTCGCCGGGCGGAGGCACCTTGATCCTGCAAGCCTGCCCTGGGACGAGGCACTCCGGACACTGGCCCACGAATACCGTGACTGCCTGGTGGACCACCCGCGCCTGGTGCCGCTCCTGGTAACCCAGACCGTCCAGGACCTTGGCGTGATGCGGATCTATGAGGATATGGCGATTGTCCTGGGCAGGGCAGGCCTTGACCCTTCGGTCATCGTCCCGGCCATCACCACCGTGGACTACCTGGTCCTTGGCTCGGCACTGGAACTGACTGCCCCCGACGTCGTCTGGTCTCCCCCGCCCGGGGAATTTCCTGCGCTGACGGCAGCCATCAGCGGGCTGGGTTCCCCTGCCGAGCGCTCCGATGCCGCGTTCGCTTTCGGACTGGAGACCATCGTGGCCGGGATCACGCGGGTAACAAAGATAAGTTTCTGAAAGGCTTTCACTAGAACACTTGTGCTGGGCGAGGTGCATCTCCATAATAAATGAAGGCCATTCATTTTGTGACGGCATTCACTCCACCCCAGCAAGGAGAAGTCCATGTCCCAGGACGACCCCACCACAGGGCGCGTGCCCCTGACGCCGCGCCGGGCGGTTTCCGTCTTCGGGATCAGCGTTGTCGGCTTCATGACCGCCAACCTGGTTCCCGTCATGATTGTCGCCCTGACCGGCGACCTCGGCTTTTCGGACACCGAAGCCGGCACCCTGATGACGGGCTCGCTGCTCGTCTGTGCCGTGGCATGCCTGCTGACATCCAGGCTGGCAGCCGGAAACGGAAGATACCTGGTGGCGCGCATCGGCCTGGGGCTTGCCGCGGCAGGATTCGCAGCCGCAGCCTTCGTCCCGTCCGTTCCCGTCGTCGTCGCCGGTGTTTTGCTCGGCGGGCTCGGCGCGGGCGGCGCCGTCTCGGCAGGCGGCGCCGCACTGGGTGCCCTCCGCAACCCCGACCGCGCCTCGGGCCTAAGCGGCTTCACCAACCGTGTGATCGTTTCCGTGATTCTCTTTGTCATCCCGGCCCTGGGCGCCGGCATGGGCAGTGCGTTCGGCCTGCTGGCAGGCCTTGCCCTGGCGGCCCTGTTCACCACCGCATGGCTGCCGAACAGCCCTGCCATAAGTGCAGGCGGAGGCGGACCAGAGGCAGCCACCGCGCCGGGCAAGGGATCCCGATCCACAACCCTCGCCGGACTCGTCCTTCTGGCCTGTTTCGCCCTGTGGGCCCTCAGTGAGGACTCCCTCTGGGCTGTGGCCGCCACCATGGGAGCCGACCAGGCGCAGCTCGACGAAACCGGCATGGGCCTGGTCCTCAGCCTCTCCACCCTCGGAGGGCTCCTCGCCTCGGGCCTGATCGGGCTCGCCGGGCGCCGGCTCGGCAGGACAGCGCCGCTGGCGGTGGCGCTGGTAGCGGGGGCAGCATTGAAGATGCTGTCCGGAACCGTCACCGATCCGGGCCTGTACATGGCCGTGATCATCGCCTGGAACACCATCTACATGCTGGCCTTCATCTACATTGTGGCCACCGCGGCCGCTTTGGACGCATCCGGGCGCTGGTCCGCGCCGGTGCTCGGCGTCTACCTGATCGGCTCCTCGTTCGCCCCGTTTTTCGGAACGTTCGTCTCGGCTTCGGCAGGGTATGACGTCCTCGGCTACGTCTTGGCGGGCATGACCCTGGTCCTGGCGGTTCCGCTGGTCCTGATCTGCCGCTTGTCCGTGCGGATGGACCAGGAGGCGGCCGGCAACCCTTCGACCAGTATCAACAAGGCGGTCACCGTCTAATGTCCCTCCCCGACCTGAAGGAAAGCACTCCCTTGCCTGCACGCACGCTCTATACCAACGCCGCCGTGTTCACGGCCGATGGCGCTCCCGCGGAAGCCTTCGTGGTGGAAGGATCACAGTTCATCCACGTGGGAGACGAAGCCGGCGCCCGCAGCGCGGCAGGGAAAGGCGCTGTGGAAGTGGACCTTGAAGGCCGCTTTGTCCTGCCCGGCTTCGTAGATGCGCACACCCACCTGCTGATGACGGGCCAGGCCCTGCAGAAGGTCCAGCTGCGGGACGCCGCCAGCCTCGCCGACCTGCAGCAGCGCCTCCGGGACTCTGCCGCGGCCAGCAATGCACCGCGGATCCTCGGCGCCGGCTGGCTCCACAGCGCCCTCGACGGGCAGGCCCCTACCCGCCAGCTGCTGGATGCAGCGGTCCCGGACCGTCCCGTCTATCTGGACGCCAATGACCTGCACTCCGTCTGGGTCAACAGCGCCGCCCTGGCGGAACTGGGCATCGACAAAGACACCCCGGACCCCATCGGCGGACGCATCGTCCGCGACCCTGGGACGGGCGAGGCTGACGGCGTGCTGTATGAAACGGCAGTACAGCAAATCATCTGGCCCGCCCTTGCGGCGCAGGCCACGGACCAGGACCGCGACGCACAGCTGGAGGAGGCCTTCGCCAACTACCTGGCCGTTGGCGTGACCAGTGCCGTGGACATGGCCGTGCAGGACGACGACCTTGCCACTTTCCGCCGCGCCATGCAGCGCCGGAACGGCACCCTGCCCATGCGGGTCAAGGGACACCTCCTGGTGGCCCGCCACGAAGCGGAGTCCGACAATCTGGCACAGGTGGCCAAGGCCGCATGGCTGGCGGCCGAACTGCACGATGACTGGCTGCAGATCTGCGGCATCAAACTGATGGTGGACGGGGTCATTGACAGCTGCACCGCCGCCATGAAGGAGCCGTACGCCGACGGCAGCAGCGCCGAGCCTGTCTGGGACCGCGCATCCCTGACCCCGGTCGTGGTTGCGGCGGACGCTGCCGGGCTGCAGATCGCCCTGCACGCCATCGGCGACGAAGCGTCGGACATCGCCCTGGATGCGCTGGAAGAGGCGTACCGCCGCAACGGTCCGCGGGACCGCCGGCACCGCATCGAACACCTGGAAACAGTCACGGAGGCGAACGTAAAGCGGCTGGCCGCCCTCGGCGTCGTGGCTTCCATGCAGCCCGTCCACGCCGACCCTGCCATCCAGGCCAACTGGCGCAGCATGCTGGGCGACCACCGCTGCGAGCGGGCCTTCCCCTGGACCGAGTTCACGGAAGCCGGCGCCACGCTTGCACTGAGCACCGACGCGCCGACGGCGCCGCACCAGCCGCTGCCCAACATGTACGTTGCCGCCACCCGCCGCTCCGCCCTTGACCCCGCGCTGGAGGCAAACCTGCCCCACTACGCCCTGGAACTTGCTGATGCGTTCTGCCACGCCACCCGGGACGCCGCCTACTCCTGCCGCGCCGAGGACCGCCAGGGCAGGATCGCGGCAGGCTACCTGGCGGACTTCACCGTCCTGGACACCAACCCGCTCCAGGCAGACGCCGCCGAACTGCTCACCAACTCCACCCGGCTCACCGTAGTAGGCGGCAAGGTGGCATACGACGCCGGAGCCTCCCCGGCCCACCGTCCCGCCGTAACCGGTGCCCGCGTGGGCCAGCCCGCCTAAGACGTTTTCCCTCCACAAGCCAGACCGAAAGACCCAGGAATACCGATGAAACCCGCTCCCGCCCCCACCGCAGCCGCAGCGAAACCCGCACCGGCAACCTCCATGCCCGCTGAATGGGACGCCCACCAGGGCACGTGGATGGCCTTCCCGCCGCCGAACGACACTTTCGGCGAAGTAGGAAGTGCAACCCTGGACCGCGCCCGCGCCGCCTGGACGAAGGTGGCCCAGACCATCGCCCGCTACGAACCCGTTACTGTGGTGGCCGATCCCCGCGATGCCACCGCAGCCCGGGAATGGCTCGGCGACGGCATCGCGGTGCTCGAAGTCCCCCTCGATGACGCCTGGCTCCGGGACAGCGGGCCCACCTTCGTACACCAGCAGGACGGCTCGCTGGCTGCCGTGGACTGGATCTTCAACGGATGGGGCGCGCAGGAGTGGGCCGCGTGGGACAAGGACCAGGACGTTGCCCGCATCATCGCGGCTGAAAGTTCCGTTCCCGTCAGGTCCAGCGCCCTGGTCAACGAAGGTGGGGGATTCCATGTGGACGGTGACGGAACCGTGCTGTTGACCGAGACCGTCCAGTTGGATCCTGGCCGCAACCCGGGAGCCACCAGGGAATCTGTGGAAGCCGAGGTCCACGCCGCGCTGGGCACCACCAAGGCCATCTGGCTGCCCCGCGGACTCACCCGCGACTACGACGAGTTCGGCACCCGCGGGCACGTGGACATCGTGGCCGCCTTCGCTGGCCCGGGCACCATCCTGCTGCACCGCCAGGACGACCCCGCCCACCCGGACCACGCTGTCTACCTGCAGCTGAAGGCATCCCTCACGGGCCAGCTGGACGCACAGGGCCGGCCCCTGCGGATCATCGACGTCCCCGCCCCCACCACGCTGAAGGATGATGAAGGCTTCGTGGACTGGTCCTACATCAACCACTACGTGGCAAACAACGTGGTGGTATTATGCGCCTTCAACGACCCCAATGACGCCATCGCCGCCGGCATCCTAGAGCGCGCTTACCCCGGCCGCACCGTGGAACTGGTGGACGCACGCGACATCTTCGCCTTCGGCGGCGGCATCCACTGCATCACCCAGCAGCAGCCGGCCGCGCGGGGAGGTGCGGCATGAGGCTCGCCGAAACAGCCGGCACGCCGGGCACCAAGGGCCACTTCGACGTCGTCGAGGCCTCCATCAGCGATCTCCGTGCGGCGCTGGAGGCGGGAGAGGTCACCAGCGAGGAGCTGGTGCGGCTGTATCTGGCGCGGATCGAGAAGTATGACTCCTCCGGTATACATCTGAATGCGCTGGTGGTGATGAACCCGGATGCCCTCGCCGACGCTAGGTCATCCGACGAACGCCGTGCCCGCAACGCCACCCTGGGACCCCTGGACGGTATCCCCTACACCGCGAAGGACAGCTACCAGGCGCGGGGCCTCACTGTTGCCGCCGGATCCGCCGCCTTCAAGGACCTGGTGGCGCAGAAGGACGCCTTCACCATCGAGCGGCTGCGCTCCGGGGGTGCCGTCCTGATCGGGCTGACCAACATGCCGCCGATGGCGAACGGAGGTATGCAGCGCGGCGTATACGGCCGCGCCGAAAGCCCCTACAACGCGGACTACCTCACCGCCGCCTTTGCCTCCGGGTCCTCCAACGGTTCCGGCACGGCCACGGCCGCCAGCTTCGCGGCCTTCGGGCTTGCGGAGGAAACCTGGTCATCAGGCCGGGCGCCGGCGTCGAACAACGCCCTCTGCGCCTACACCCCCTCACGCGGCGTGATCTCCGTCCGGGGCAACTGGCCGCTGGTCCCCACCATGGACGTAGTGGTGCCGCACACCCGGACCATGGACGACCTCCTCGAGGTCCTGGACGCCGTGGTGGCTGACGACGCGGAAACCCGGGGCGACTTCTGGCGGGTCCAGCAGTGGGTGCCGATTCCCAAGGCCTCCGAGATCCGCCCGGCCTCCTACCTGGACCTCGCGGTACGGGACAGTGCCGCCGCCAGGGATGTGCTCGCCGGTAAGCGGCTAGGGGTCCCACGGATGTACATCAACGCGGACCCAGAGGCCGGAACAGCACCCGACGGCGGGATCGGTGGCCCCACCGGCCAGCGCATCGAAACACGGCAGTCCTTCATCGAGCTGTGGAATGCCGCGCGGCGGGATCTCGAAGCCGCGGGCGCCCACGTCGTCGAAGTCGACTTCCCGGTGGTGTCCAACTATGAGGGCGACCGTCCCGGCGCGCCCACCATCGCCACCCGCGGCCTCGTACCGCCGGAGTACCTGCGCCGCGAGATCGTGGACCTCTCCGCCTGGTCATGGAACGACTTCCTCGACGCCAACGGGGACCCGCACCTCAACCGGCTGGCCGACGTCGACGGTGCCGCCATCTTCCCCGCTCCGGACGGTTCCCTGCCGGACCGGTACGACGGGTTCGACGACGACATCAGCGACTACCCCGCCTGGATCCGTAAGCACGGGGTTCGCTCCCTCGTGGACATTCCGCACCTCGAGGAAGGGTTGAAGGGGCTGGAGGAAACGCGGCGGGTGGACCTGGAAGAGTGGATGGACGGGCTTGGCCTGGACGCCGTCGTCTTCCCTGCAGCCGCGGACGTCGGCCCGGCGGATGCCGACGTCAACGAAGCCTCGGCTGACCTCGCCTGGCGCAACGGCGTCTGGGTGGCCAACGGGAACCTGGTCCCCCGGCACCTTGGCATTCCCACGGTCACGGTGCCCATGGGGCTGGCCCCGGACATTTCAATGCCGGTTGGCCTCACCTTCGCCGGCAAGGCGTACAGCGATTCGGCACTGCTGCACCTGGCCGCAGCCTTCGAGGCCACCGGAAGCCGCCGCGTCCCGCCGCCGCGCACCCCTGCCACTGACGCCTGATTTCCTGACGTCGTTCCCGGAAAGCGATATCCTGGAGGCAGTGATCTTCATGTCCTGCCTGTGACCCGCAGCCTCCGCCGCTTCCTCCCGTCGCTCCCCTTCGGAGCGGTGATTCCGCGTGCCCCGGAGGGGAACTCCACCACGAGTTCCCCTCCTCCCCGCACCCCAACCGGAACCATCGTCGGGAGACACCATGAACACCCTGCCCCCGGGCGCCAACACCCCAGTCCCAGAACAGGATCAGCTGCGGGCTGACTGCTCGCGCTGCTTCGCGCTGTGCTGCACCGCCTTCGGCTTTACCCGCTCAGCGGACTTTGCCATCGACAAACCACCGGCCTCGCCGTGCCCCAACCTCGCGGCGGATTTCTCCTGCACCATCCATGAACGGCTCCGGCCCCGCGGCTTCCGGGGCTGCACTGTCTTTGACTGCTTCGGCGCCGGCCAGGCAGTCAGCCAGGGCCTGTCCCAGGGTGTCAGCTGGCGTGCCAGCCCGGAATCCGCGCCGGCCATGTTCACAGCCTTCAAAATAATGAAGCAGCTGCATGAGATGCTCTGGCACCTGGCCGAGGCCGAGGCGCGGGTGTTCAGTCCGGACACCGCTGCGGAGGTGCGGGAACTGCGGGAAGAGCTGGCCTCCGCGACCGCGGGGAAACTCCAGGACCTGCTGGACCTGGACCTGGACGCGCTTCACCGCCCGGCCGGGGATTTGCTGCGTGAGGTCAGCGCGGAGGTGCGGGCCAGGTTTTTCGCCGCGGATGGCGAGGCCGACGTCAGCCAGCTGCATGCCAGCGCCGAGGGCCGAGGGACTGCTGTCCGCCTTGACACCGTGATTGTTAGCGCTGACAGTGGAGGGAGCCATCCCCGCCGACCGAAAGCCGACTTTATGAAGAACTGGGCAGGAAACCTCGACTACTCATCCCGCGAGGTGCAGCGGCCCGGGTCCGTGGCCGCACTGGCCGAGGTTGTTGCCCGCTCGCCCCGGGTGAAGGCGCTGGGGTCCCGGCACTCCTTCAACCGGGTGGGCGACACGGACGGCGTGCACGTTATGCTGGACGCCCTGCCCCGGCAGATCGAGCCAGATTCGGCGAAAGGCACAGTCCGCGTCAGCGGCGGCATCAGTTATGGCGAGCTGTGCCGCACGCTGGAAGGGCAGGGCCTGGCCATCCATAATCTTGCTTCCTTGCCCCACATATCGGTGGCAGGGGCGGTGCAGACGGGCACGCACGGGTCCGGCGTTGGCAACCAGTCCCTGGCGGGCGCCGTCCAGGCCATCGAGCTGGTCCGGCCCGGCGGTGACGTGGCCACCCTGTCCCACGCGGACGGCGACGAGTTCCTGGCCGCCGTGGTGGGACTGGGGGCATTCGGCGTCGTCACCGGCCTGGAGCTGTCCGTCCAGCCCAGCTTCCGGATGCGCCAGCGGGTATTCGAGGACCTGCCGTGGGACCGGGCGCTGGAAAACTTCGCCGCCCTGGTGTCCAGCGCCTACAGCGTAAGCCTCTTCACCAACTACGCCGGCGATGCCATCAGTCAGGTCTGGCTCAAGGCACTGGATGACGAACCGCCCCTGGCCGACCTCTTCGGCGCAACGGCGGCCACCCGGCCCCGGCACCCGCTGCCGGACATGTCCGCAGAGAACTGCACACAGCAGCTGGACGAGGCCGGTCCGTGGCTTGACCGGTTGCCGCACTTCCGCCACGAGTTCACGCCCAGCAAGGGCGAGGAACTGCAAAGCGAATTCATCCTTCCGCTGGAACACGCACCCGCCGCCATCGACGCGCTGCGGGGGCTGGCGGACAAGCTGGCACCCTTGCTTTTTGTCTCGGAAATCCGCACCGGTGCGGCCGACGATTTCTGGCTCAGCCCGTTCTACCGCCAGCAGAGCGTCGCCTTGCACTTCACTTGGAAGCCCCTGCAGCCGGAGGTGGAAGCCCTCCTTCCCGAACTTGAGAACCGGCTCCGTCCGTTCGGGGCCCGGCCGCACTGGGGCAAGCTGTTCTCACCCGACGGCCACGACTGGGAGCAGCTGTACCCCCGATTTGCCGGATTCCGCTCGCTGGCAGCAGCACATGACCCGGACGGCAAGTTCCGGAACGGGCTGCTGGACAGCGTGCTCGGTGTGCCGGCGGCCAGTTCGCGCTGACACGCCCCGGCCAGGGACGGCGGTGGAGCAGCGGCTAGGCTGGAAGAATGAAACGCCGCCTTGCCGCCCTGTCCGCCGTCCCCCTGATGCTGCTGCTTGCCGGCTGCGGTGCCGTGGAGGAGGCCGCCACCAATGCCGCCAGTGACGCCGCGTCGAAGGTTGCCACGGCGGCCGCGGACGAAGTGAACCGACAGATCTGTGCGGTGGTCCAGGACGGCCTGGTGAGCGTGGAGGACAAGCAGGTCTTGGCCGGACTGGTCTCCGCAGCCCGTGCGGCAGGTGTTTCCGCGGAAATTACGACGCCGCTGGGCGACATTGCGCAGGCCGGCGACCAGGTGCCGGAAGAGTCAGTCCAGGCACTGAAGGACGCTTGCCCCGCTTAGGCGAATTGCCCGCTGAATCCCCCTTCAGTCGCCCGCACGGCGGTGCTACCGTGAAATGACGAACTAGTAAGCCTGTGATACTAATCACGCGCGAAGGAGATCGTCATGGCCGAACGAGGCAACGCCAAACACGGTTCCAATCTGGATGACCAGATGCAACACGAGACCCAAGGGGCCGTCCGGGGGAACCAGCCGGCCCACGCGGAAGAATTCCGCGAAACCGAGCCGTTTCCGGACAGCACGGATCCTTCCGAGGTCCAGGAGGCACTGAACCCCGTCGCCGCACCGGACCCCCTCGATGATGAGGAGGGAGAACAGTGACGGGCAGCCTCAAGCGTTACGCTGACCTGTACCGGCTGCCCGGGCCATGGTGCACCGCCTACGTCAACGCGGGAACTGGAACGGTGGACACCCTGGAAGCCGGGGACGTCCTGCCCGGCAATCTGCGGACCCGGCTGCAGTCCGAAGGAGCCGCGGCGCAGGATCTGGACGCCATTGAACAGGCCGTGACGCCTGCGGCCGGCGTTCCGGCCCCGGTGGCACGCTTTGTCCTGGTCAACCAGGGCAAGGCGGCGGTTAACGAGGTCCTCCCCGGCGAGCTGGTCCTGCCGGAACGGATCTCCGTGGACCCGGTTCCCGATCTGCTACCGCTGGTAAAACACCGGCCCGAAGAGTTCCCTTACGTGGTTGCGGAAGTAAGCCGCGAACACGGGGAGATCAGGTTGTACCACGCCGGTTCTGGCGCTCCTGCCAGCACCCAGGAAGTGCAGGGTGAGACAGAGCATGTGAGCAAGTTCCAGGGCGGGGGCTGGGCCCACCTCCGGTTCCAGCACCACACGGAGGACGTCTGGCGCCGCAACGCGGACGAGGTCGCCGGCGAGATCGACAGGATCGTCGGTGACAGCGGGGCCAGGCTGGTGGTCCTGGCAGGCGACATCCGCGCCCGCGGACTTGTACAGGACCAGCTCTCGAAATCCACGCAGGCCTTGGTTTCGATGGTCGACTCCCACACGCACACGGCAGGGGCCGATGAACAGCAACTCACCGATCAGGTGAACCAGCGCGTCGCGGAACTCTGGGCTGCCGAGCAGCAGGAGGTCATGGACCGGCTGGCCACGCAGGAAGGCCAGGCGAATCCGGAGTCGGCCACCGGCATCGGGGCTGTGGTCCACGCCCTGCAGCAGGCCCAGGTGGATGTCCTGATCCTGGATGACGCCGCATTGTCGGAGCGGACCCTGCTGGCGCTTGATGCCGAACCCTGGGTGGCCACTGCCGAAGAGGAGTCCCTGGCCGCTGGAGTGCTGGGGAAGGTTCCCGCACCTGCGGCACTGCTGAGGGCAGCCGCATTGACGGATGCACGGGTCCTGCTGGTCCCCGGCTCCGTCCTGCCGGACGGCGTGGACGTTGCCGCACTGCTTCGCTGGTCCACTGGGCCGGCCGTACCCACCGGCGTACCCACCGGGTAGCCGGGCTGAACCAGCATAGCGGGCAGCCTTAGGAAGAGGACGACAACCGGTGCTAGGCCTTCCCTTCCGGACCGGCGGCATGTCCATGCTGCTGGTCCGGATTTTGCTGCTGGTGCGGCTCCATTGGCTGGCCCGCTTCCGACGGCAGCGGCTGGTCAGGACCCCGCCGGCCCCCCGGCCTGGACGTGTGCGGCCTGCGCGTCCGGTGGTCGGGTGCCACGAAGGGGACTACTTCCGGGTGCCGGCTTGCAGGCAGGGCAGTGACGAATTTGGTCAACTCGTCCTGTAGCACTTTCCAGCCAATGCTGGGGTCATCCGGGTAGGCATTGATCTCGGCGTGCCGGGCAGCTTCCAAGGCCGCGAAGCCGGCTTCGGTAAGTTCAACTTTAAGCTGCCTGCGGTCCGTTGCCTGCCGGGTCCTGGTGATGTGGCCCGTTGCTTCCAGCCGGGCGAGGATCCGGCCAAGAGTCTGGCTTTGCACCCGGATAGCCTCGGCCAGCTGCTCCTGGTTCAGGGGACCCGCGGCCAGCCCTTCCAGCGCAATGACAGCCGCCCGGGTTAAGCCCAGATGAGCCAGCGCATCATCCTGCCGCCGCTGGACCAGGCGCGCCGCCAACGTGATGAGGCGGTAGCTGTTCCGGGCGTCGGGATCAAGGTTGCTCGTCATCGGCCGTGGCCTTCCTGTAGGTGGCAATGGGCGGGTGAGCCTGCTTCTCTACGCTCCTACAATAAGCATGCTTAGCATCATATTCGCAAGTAGGCTTACTATCCTCCCATGTGCCGGCCCCCGAAAAATCAGAAGTGGCAACCAATGCCCCTTGCGCATCAAAAGCAAAGTGTGCTTAGTATCTAGTTAGTAACCATGCTTACTAATCGCCAGCACTGCTGGTTCTTGATCGCCAGCTGACCCTTGAGAAAGAGAGCCCGATGACAGAGAACCAATGGCCCCAGACCCCGAACACCACGCCGGCCGATCCATACGCCACACAGGCCACAGGAGCTGACGCCAGCTTCACCGCTACTGCCGCGAACACCTCCGGAACCTCCAAGACCCAAGCGGCCAAGGAGGAGGCTTCACACGTTGCAGGCGACGCAGCAGCGGCAGCCCAGGGCGTGGCCCAGACGGCCAAGAGTGAGGCTGCCAATGTGGCTGCCGAGGCGAAGAACAGCGCGCAGGACCTGCTGCACCAGGCCAAGACGGGCCTGAGCAGCCAGGCCGGCACGCAGCAGCAGAAGGCGGCCGAGGGGATCCGCACCATCTCCGGCCAGCTGCAGAGCATGGCTGACGCCCCGGACCAGCAGGGCATGGCCAGCGACCTTATCCGGCAGGCTGCTGAGCGCACCTCCTCCATGGCCACCTGGCTCGAGAACAAGGAGCCGGGGGACCTTCTGACCGAAGTCCAGCGCTTTGCCCGGAACCGCCCCGGAACCTTCCTGCTGCTGGCAGCCGGTGCCGGCGTCCTGGCCGGCCGCCTCACCCGTGGCCTGACCGCAGGCGCCCCGGAAACCTCGTCGACAACACGACCCAGCGCCGGCCTTTCCGGGCAGTACTCCGGCACCCCGCCCGTAGCTCGGCTCCGCCAGGAGACGGTCTACGCCGCGGGCACCGACGATCTCTTCACGGAACCGACCGTGGGCAGCGGGGCGCCGGTATCCACCTCCACCCTGCCGGCGGGTACCAGAGAGGACACTCCGCTCCGCTTCGAGGATGACCCTTACCGGGACGAGGACGGCAGCTACCGTGCTGCCGACGGCACCTACCGGTCAACGGAAGGACGGCAGCTGTGAGTAGCCAGATTCCTGAGCCGCCGCCGACGGAGGCGCATCAAAAAGCCGATAACGCCTCCCTTGGCGAGCTCCTGGGTGATGTGACCCGGGACCTGTCCACCCTGATGCGCCAGGAAGTGGAACTGGCCAAGGCCGAACTCAAACAGTCCGCCACCCGCGCCGGGAAAGGCTCCGGCATGCTCGCCGGCGCCGGCGTGGCGGGACACTTCGTCCTGGTCTTCCTGTCCCTGGCCCTGATGTTCGCCCTCGGCGCCCTGATGCCCCTGGGCTGGGCCGCCGTGATTGTTGCCGTCCTCTGGGCCATCATCGCCGCGATCCTGGCCAGCATTGGCCGGAAGGAACTCAAGCAGATCAAGGGTCTGCCGCAGACCGGCGAAACACTCTCCGAAATTCCCCCAACCCTAAAACCAGGTGAGGTCAACCGATGAGCGAGAACCCGGACGCAATCCGCCAGAACATAGAAGAAACCCGCGCACGGCTGGGCACCAACGTGGACGCCGTCGCGGACAAGGTCACCCCGTCCAACATCGTCAACCGCCAAACCGACAAGGTCAAAGACGCCGTGACCGGGGTTAAGGAGAGAATCATGGGAGCAGCAGACCACGCCACCACCCGCGTGCAGGACACCATGCACTCCGGGACCGGCCACACCAGCGACGCCCTGCACAGCACCGGGGAATCCCTCCACGGCGCCAAGGACAACGTCTCCGCCAAGTTCTCCGATGCCGGCACCGCAATCTCCCAGGCACCGGACCAGGTCAAAGCCAAGGCGCAGGGCAACCCCCTGGCCGCGGGTCTGATCGCCTTCGGCGCCGGGATGCTCGTGTCATCCCTGATCCCGCCGAGCCAGAAAGAACGCCAAGCCGCGGACCAGCTCAAAACCGCAGCCCAGCCCCTGGCCGGCAAGGTCACCGACGCCGCCAAAGACATGGTCCAGGACCTCAAGGAACCGGCCCAGGAAGCGATGGAAAACGTCAAGGCCACCGCAACCGACGCAGCCCAGGCAGTCAAAACCGAAGGCCAGCACGCCGCCACCGACGTCAAGGACCGCGCCACCGACGCCAAAACCAACGTCCAAAACACCTAGGACAAACCGCCGAGGGCCGCTCTTCCGTCCGGAAGGGCGGCCCTCGCTTTACCGCCCTAAGCCAAGGAGCAACAACGTCATGAAAAAGCTGCTTTTCGCCCTGCTTCCCACCATCGTTAGCCGCGTCATGCGGGCCCGGAAGGCGCGGCAGGCCCGCGCTGGCCGGGTTCCCCCGCGGAACCGGTACTAAGGTTTAGCCCCGGTCCGGCGCTAGCGCTTGCCCTTTTTGCGTGATCCCTTGCCGCGGCCCTTGTCCGGGTTGGGGGCATAGCGCTGGGCCACCTTGGGTGCCGGCTTCCGGGCTCCCCCGCCCCGGCGGTCAGGTTTGGGATCCTTCTTTACCTTGGCCGGCTGGGCGGACGGCTGGCGGGAGCTTTGGGCGGTGCGCCCACGGACAATCCCGATGAACTCCTCCAGGACCTCGTCCGTGGCGTCCGCTGGCCAGACGAGGGCGATCCCGGTTCCCGGGGCGCCGTTGAGCCGGCGGGCCACCGTGTCCTTAACGTTGAAATGGCGGGCGACGGACATGGGCAGGACCACCAGCCCGGCCCCCGCGGCAACCATCTGGAGCGCGGCTTCCGGCCCGCCGAGGCCAGCAACATCCAAAAAGGACTCCTGCTCCACGTCTTCGAGCGCCACCTCCTCGAACACGGAGATCTCGTGTCCCTTGGGAGCCACCACCACCGGCTGCTCCTCGTAGAGCGGAATGACGCTCAGGCCGTCACGCTCAATGGGGAGCCGGACAAAGGCCATATCCGCCAGGCCTCCGCGGACAGCGTCAACGTGTGCGCCGCCGTCGTGCATGAACGCCTGCAACGGAATGTCCGGCATCCGCTCTTCCCAGCGGCGGATCCATTTCCCGGGCGTCACCCCCGGCACGTAGGCAATGCGGAGGGTCCGCGGCGCCGCCTGCTCCCCCGCGTCGGAGTCCTCGGAAGCGTCGGGCGGGGTGGTGTTGTCAGTGGGCACGTCTTCACAGTACCGCCCGCCCGGATACCCTTGAAGCATGACCTCTGCAAACTCCCAGTCCATGAAGCCGGCCACCGTTGCCAAGAAACTTGGCATCTACCTGCCCGCAACACCGCAGGAGTTCCAGGAATCAACCATCACCCGGGAGGAGTTCGCCGAACTCCAGGCCAACCCGCCGGAGTGGCTCGCAGAGTTGCGCCGCAATGGCCCGCACCCCCGCCCGGTGGTGGCGCAGAAGCTGAACATCTCCATCAGCGGCCTCGCCCGCGGCGGCGTTGAGGAAGCGCTCACGACGGCGGAAATCACCGCGCTGCTCCAGGCTCCCCCGCAGTGGCTGGTCACCGAGCGCGCCACGCATGCCGCAGTCCGCGCCGAAGCCCAGCGGGTGAAGGAAGAGGCCGCGAAGAAGGCTGCAAAGAAAGCGCGCGCGCAGGCTAACTAGGTTCTCCCGCATCAGAGGCTTGTCCGCTGGTCTGCCCCTTGTGGGCTCGGATCCGCGGACAAGCCTCTGTTCTTTAAGGAATGTCAGTCCTGGTGCAGCTGGACGAAGTTGCCGCAGCCGTCGTCGAACACGGCGCTGATGCCTGAGGGATCCTCGGCAGGTTCGCCCCGGAACACCACGCCCTCATTGACCAGGCGGTCGTACTCCGCCCGAACGTCGGGGACGCCAAAGACGATGGCCGGGAGGCCGGCGTCGTGCAGCGCGCTCATATAGTTGGCTGCGATCGGATTGTCGCTGGGTTCGAGGAGCAGGCCCACCGAACTAGCGTCCGCGCCGGGGTCCTTGATGATGAACAGGTTGTACTCCGGCATGGCCATCAGGGTCTCGAAGCCCAGGGTTCCGGTGTAAAAAGTGTGGGCGGCGGCGGGGTCCTTGACGTGGATGCTGCACATTTTGAGTCTCATGTTCCTCACCGTACGTGCCGGTACCGCTTCAGGGAACCTCAGGGACCAGCCATTGACCCCGCACGCCGGACACTGTGCAATTAAATGACCAGCCCGGGATTCCACGGCCCGGGCGCAGTTAAGGGTCGGGTGTCAGCCATGGGGGAATCCTTGTTTGAGGGTCTGGTCCAAGGGGTGTGGGCGCTGCTGCTTGCGGGGCCTGTCCTGGTCTGCAGTATTGCCGCCACCGTCTTTGTGGTCCGGCGCCGTGCCATTGCCGGCGGGGACGGGCAGCCGGAACGGTCGGACCAGCTCTTCTGGGACCTGTTCCTTGGCGCGTGCGTCGCTGTCCCTGCGCTTTTAATCCCCACGCTGGTCTCCCCCTGGACCGGCCTGTTCCTGGGCGGGGCCGGGGTGGCCGCAGCGGTTGCCGCCTACCGGGGAACCCCGCGGTACCTCAGCCGGCGGCAGGCACGGCAGAACAGCCGCGAACAGGAGTCCGCCTACCTGGCAGCCGCGGCGCGGCACGACGAAGTTGTTGCCAGATGGCGGCGTTATGAGCTGGACGCGGCGTGCAGCATCGACTATCCCGCCCTCACGGACGTGCGCCTGCCGGAAACCTCGGCGTTCATCAAGGCGATGCGGACCGCGGACCAGCTGCGCGTGCATGCGCACCAGGACTATCCCGACGCCGTCACCCGCCTTGCTGCCTCACTCGCCGCTGCCGAGCAGGCGGCCGGCATTCGCGCCGGGCAGGCGTAGGACCGGACGTTAAGTGGTGTGTCGGGGCGGTGGAAGGTTCCGCCGCACCGGCGATAGCATCCGGAGATGAAGCCAGAGGAATTGCCGGAGCGCGACCAGTTCGGCCGGCTGCTCGAGGACCGCGGGGTGTGGCGCCAGGCCACCACCCTGGAAGCCGCCGGTGAGCTCACCGCCCGCTGGCTCGAGGGCGGCAGCTCCTACCAGCCCGGACACTTTGCGGCCGGCTTTGATGAGGAGACCGGACCCATTGCCGCAGCCCTGGCAGAACTGAACCGCAACGGGCTGTTCACCAAGGAGTCCCAGCCAGGCGTTCAAACCGAGTCTGCTGCACAGCGGGAGTACGTGACAGGCTTCTGCAGCGCTGCCGTTGCCGGAGACCTGCTGGCGCTGTCCACCCGGACTGACCTGGTCACGGTGGCCCACGCTCCGGGAGAGGCCAGCAGCGCGTCCATCCCGGTCACCCTGGCCGGAACGGAAATCACCACCGTGTTGGGCTCCAGCGAGAACCCGGTGGACGAGGGCCAGATCCGCGATTGGGCCGACGAGACCAATGACGCCCTGGCGCTACTGCTTGCCGACTCCTGGTACGTGGAGATCCTCGACCCTGTGTGGGGACGCAACGGCGTACTGCTTCCCGCGGTGCTCGGCGCCCTGGCCGGGCGGGACTAACGGGGGAAAGAAAAAGGCGGGCTGCCGCCCCGCCTTTACCCTTTCAGGAAACTTACAGTTCCACTGTGTCGCTTTCGCCGACGCTCATGCGGCTGTTGGTGACCTTGGACTTCACCCACTGCAGCGCTGTGGCGGCAGTGCCGCCCGGGCTGGTCCAGTACTCCGCGGAGTCTGAATCGACGTGCAGCAGGCATACCTCGGGGGTGTCCGGCCCGTCCGGGAACCAGGCTTCGACCGCCTGGTTCCACAGCTCGTGGATCTTGGCCCGGTCGGTCACAACCTGGGCGGTCCCGGCCACAGAAACCCACTCGGTGTTCTTGCCGAAGGCGACGTTGACGCGCGCGTCGGCCCGGACGTGGGCGACCTGCGAGGTGCCGAGGCCGGTGAAGAACCACATGTCGCCGTCGTCCTTAACCTCCTGGACGGCCAGCGGCCGGCTCACAAGGGCGCCCTTTTCATTGATGGTGGTCAACATCCCGATCTTGGAACCGTTGATGATGTCCGTAACCTTGCTGATGCCCTGGGCGTCAGTCATGTCTCACCTCGCTTGTCTGCATAGGGGACGCTCCCCACCGGCAAGCCTATTAGTAAGCATGCTTATTGGCTACCCGACGGCGACGGCCACCCTTGCCACTTCGGCGATCCGGGCAGCAGTCTGGCGGCCGATCCGGATGGCGCCGTCCACGTGCTGGTAGCCTTCGGCGGCGAGGTCGGAGGAGGCCCAGTAGATGGGGCCGACGGGGGTCAGCTGGTCCTTGCCGTAGCGGTGCAGGCCGCCCAGGTCGTAGCTGGCGGCGTAGGCACCGCGGGTCCATTCCTCGGATCCCCAGTCGGACTCGTAGTAGACCTCGGGCGTGAGTGCCTCGTCGCCGAGGAAACCGGCGATGGAGGCCAGGATTGCCTTCTTGCGGTCCTCGGCAGCAAGTTCGAAGACGGCGTCGGCCTTTTCGTCCGAGACGAAGCCCACCAGGGTGCCGCGGGTGTCGCCGTGGTTGGTGTTGTCGTAGACCTCCTGCACCAGGGCATTGGCGCCGAAGCCGGTACCTGACAGGCCCTTGTCCCGCCAGAAGGGACGGTCGTAGACGGCGTGGACCTTGATGACCAGGCCCAGGGACTGGTGCTGGTGCATCTGGTGCTGCCGGCGAGGCAGCGGCGGGTTGAAGGAGACGCGCGAGTACAGGTTGGGCGGGACGGCCATGATCACGAAGCGGGCGTTGACTGTGGCGCGGTCGGATTCGACGGTGACGCGGTGGCCGCCGTCGGCGCCCGGCTCCCAGTTGATGGTGCGCACCGGGGTGTTGAGGACGACGTCGTCGCCCAGCTCCTGCGCGAGCAGCAGCGAGACCTGCTGCATGCCGCCCACTACGCGGCGGTCGAGGATGAAGTCCTCGTCCGTCAGGTGGGTGAATGAGCCGGCCGAGGCGGCCATCAGCACGGCCTGCAACGTGGAGAAGGCGTGAGCGGGCTTGGTGAGCATGCCGCCGGCGATGAAGAGGCCGATGTTCTTGCAGGCTTCCTCATTGGCGGAGTTCTGCCGCAGCCAGTGGTGGAAGGAGATGGTGTCCAGTTCCCGCGCTTTGGGGTGGGCCCAGGGCTCGGTGGCGCCGATTTCCGCGGCGAGCCCGTCCAGCAATGCGACCAGGCGCTCCATTTCGGCTTTGGTGTTGGGATCCACCGGGAAGGTGTCGCCCGTGTAGCGGACGGGAATGCCGTCGGAGCCGATGTAGACGGATTCGCCCTGGCGGTAGCGGGGGTATGTCCGCAGGCCGAGCTCGCCGAGGAGGTCCAGGAGCACGGTCTGGTCCGGGGAGACCCACTGGCCGCCGATTTCGAGCATGGCGCCGTCCACGGTATCGGTACAGGTGCGGCCGCCCACGCGGTCGCGGGCCTCGAGCACGGCGACAGATAGCCCCGCCTTTTTTAGCTCCCGGGCTGCGGTGAGCCCGGAGGGACCGGCTCCAACGACGACGACGTCGCGGTTCAGGTTCAGCATGATGTCCTCTCTGCCTCCCGCGAAGTGACCGGGAGCACTAAATGAATGTCGTTCATTTATTAGAACTATAGCTGCTTGTGGCCGGGACGGGAAGTGCCCGGGTGGAATAATGCTGGGGACCACCAAAGAAAGGGCAGGAATGCCGGCAGTATCAGCCGAAGAAGGACACACCACGGGAACCGGGGCGGGGACGGGGCGCCGGCGGGCCGGCCGGCCATCGGCGGCGGTGCTGGACAAGGCAGGCATCACGACGGCGGCCCTGGACCTGGTCAGCCGGAAGGGCTATGACGGGCTCACCATGGCAGCGCTGGCGAAGCAGCTGGAGGTGGCGCCGTCGGCCCTGTACAACCACGTGGCGTCCAAGCGCGACGTGCTGCTGCTGGTGGAAGACCACCTGACGTCACTGGTGGACGTCTCGGCGTTCGGCTCGAAGTCCTGGGAGGATGCCGTGCGCACCTGGGCGTGGAGCTACCGGGATGTCTTTGCCGAGCACACGCCCCTGATTCCCGTCATCGCCGTGCTGCCGGTGACGGACGCCCCGCAGACCCTGGCGATGTACGAGACGGTGAGCAAGGGGTTCCTGGACGCAGGCTTTCCGGAGGAGCGGATTGTGTCCGCGATCGTAGCCCTGGAGTCCTTTATCTTCGGGTCCGCCTATGACGTGACCGCCCCCGGGGACATTTTCGAGCCAGGGTCCATGGCGGAGGCGAACCCGCATTTCACCGCCGCCGTCCGCAGTTCCGCCGGCCCCGCACGCCCCGCCGACACTGCGTTCGGCCTGGGGCTGGAGGCGCTCATCTCTGGGCTGGGGGCGCTGCGGGGGCAGGCGGGCTGACCTTAGCGCCCGGGGGTCCCGCTGCCATCCGTGATGTTGCAGCTGACGTCCCCGAGGATACCCGCATCCAGATCGGCGTCTTCATCCAACAGGCCATCGATCACCGCTCCAATCTCCGTCAGGGCATGGAGGCACGTGGCGTCCCAAGTGGGCGGCAACCTGGCCGACGTCCTGGACCAGGTCAACGAAACCATCCGCGAGCGCGCGGAGATCAAGGGCCACATCAAGGCGCTCGCGGCGGA